>JBFXEP010000075.1:0-9885 GCA_050179995.1 Hyphomicrobium sp. | reverse complement strand
AGAGTCAGGACGAGGCCATCTATCTCGCGCCGCTCGAGTACCTCGTCGGGTCGGGCCGCACCGTGGCCGACGAGCTGATCGAGCGCTTCGAGGGGCGCTGGCGCGGACGCATCGACCACATCTTCGAGGAATTCGCCTTCTGACCGGCGGCACGGGACGATTGTGCGAAGATGGCGCGGCAACCCGATGCGCTCCGGCGCGTTGTGTCGCTGGCCGAAGGTTCAGGTGGCGTTCATCCGGGCCCGCGTAAACCATGTTCCGACGCACGGGTCGCAACCGCACGCACATGGGCGCGATCGTGAACGGCGGCAGAATTGACGGAACAAAGACAGGATCGAGAGAGACGGAAAGGAGGCGCCGATGACGACAAGATTTCACATGTGTGTCGCCGCCCTTTGTCTTGCGGCCTCCGCGGCCGGCCTCTCCTCGTCCGCGCTCGCCAATGATTGCGCGCAGCGCTGCTATGCGCAGGAGAACTCCTGCCGCCGCGCCACCAAGGACAGCCCGAGCTGCGGCTCGGCTCTGACACGCTGCCTGCAGTCCTGCCGCAAGCGCTGATCTCGTGACGGTTGCGCGCGTTGTTGCACTGCGCGCGCCATGCTAGGCAGGGTGGTGGCGGCAACGGTGGGCGAAGAGCGGCCCGCTCCATCAGTGATCGGAGTCCCATGCTGAAACGCGGCGCAGCGCTCCTGACCGTCCTGCTCCTGACGTCGGCTCAGGGTGCCGCCCAGACGCCGGCCGCGGAGAAGAATGCGCCGCCGAACGCCGGCGCGAAAGAGGCCGCGGACGCCCCCGCGGTGCCCAACAACTACACGCTCGAGCTCCTCATCCGCACGACCATCATTGCCGTCAACCAGGCCAATGCCACCGGCAACTATTCGGTGTTGCGCGACCTCTCCGCCCCAAGCTTCCAGTCCGCCAACGATCAGGCGCGCCTTGCCGAGATCTTCGCCGCGCTGCGCGCGCGCAAGCTCGACCTTTCGCCGATCCTGGTCTTTACCCCCAAGCTCGTGCAGCCGCCGGCCATCGGCAAGGACGGCAGGCTCAGGCTGACGGGCTTCTTCGACACCCGGCCCGAGCGCGTCGTCTTCGATCTTCTGTTCGAGAAGGTGGAGAGCAAGTGGCGCCTGTTCGGCGTCGCGCTGGACGTCGCGGCGCCTGGCGCAAACGCCAAGCAGGCCGGCGACGAGGCGTCCAAGGACAAGGACGGCACGAGCAAGGAGGCCGCCGACTCCGCGGTTGCGAAGAAGGCGGCCAAGAAGGACACGAAGAATTAGACCATGATCGGAGGCTTGCAGCGGACAGCCGCTTAGACCATGATCGCTTCGAACTTTTTCTGCGCTGCCGATTCACGTCGCGCCTGGTAGGTGGCGCGGCGATCGGAGCGGCCGGTGTTCGAAGCGTGAATCATAGGTCTCATCAAAAGCCTAGAGTGCTTCCGGAAAAGTGGGAACCGGTCATGGCGAAGCCATGCGAGCAACCAAGTCCGATAAGAAGCACGACAAGACAAAGACTCTAGAGCGCGATCGCGATTCAATCGAAGCTGATCGCGCTCTCGTCGGATCACCACGTCCACTGCACGCCGGCACGTCCGCCGACCGTGTTGCCGGCGTCGTAGTACTTGTATTCCGCCCAGCCGGCACCGATCGAGCCGTCGACGGCGATGCGGTCGCCCGCCGAGAAGCAGTTCCGGCAGAGGACGCCGATGGCGCTCACGGCCATGGCGTTGGCATCGCCTTCGAAGTTGCCCCAGCCCATGCGTATGCCGAAGTTCTCGGAGGTGGTGAGCGAGGGCGCCTCGGCCGCGAGTGCGATGGCGACGCCGGCCTGCAGCTTGGCAATGGCGGTGAACACGTCGCCGCCGTCCGCCGCGAGGTGGCCGGCCTGATCGGTCGTGACGAGCTCGAGCCGTCCCGACGTCTGGCGGATCACGCTGTCATCAGAGACGATGCCGGGCGTGGTGTAGGTGTTGGTGCTGGTGCCGAACATCTGCTCGCGCTCCAAGACGGCCACGGCGCCGTTGCCGAATGCAGCGGAGTCTGTAAACGCTGCTGTCGCGCCGGGGCCGACGGCTGTCGAGTTGGTGCCGGACGCTGTGCTGTTGTCGCCGAAGGCAGCGCCGCCGTTGCTGGCGCTGGCCAGGTTGCCCACCGCGATCGAGCCCGTCGCAGTCGCACCCACGCCGATTGCAATCGCGCCGGTGCCTGACGCGCCAGCACCGGTGCCGATGGCGATCGCGTCCTGTGCCGTCGCGTCGGCATCACCGATTGCGATCGCACCCTGGCTATCGGCGTTGGAGTTGGCGCCGAGTGCCGTGGAGGAGACACCTCCCGCGTCGGCGTTGAAGCCGACCGCGGTCGAATTCTCCGCGCGCGCATCCGAGCCGAAGCCGTAGGCCGACGCGCCGTCCGCATCGGCCTCGGCGAAGGCGCCGCTGGCGGTGCCGCCGAACGTCCCTGGCGCAACGGATGCGAAGGCGCCATTGGCGGTGCCGAACGCCGTCCCTAACACGCTGGAACCCGTGCCGGTGGCCGTCGAGTTGAACGAGTTGAAGGCCAACGAGCCGGCGCCCGTTGCCGTCGAGCCGATGGAGTTGAACGCCAACGCGCCCGCGCCGGTCGCCGTCGAGCCTGCGCTGTCGTCGGTGTTGGCGAAGGCGCCGGTCGAGGTCGAGAAGAACGAGTCGACGGACGACGCGCTGGCGCCGGTCGCGGTCGAGAAGACGCCATCCGCCTCGGCATCCTGGCCGAGCGCCGTCGTGTTGGTACCGGCTGCCGTGGCGCCCTGGCCGACGGCGGTCGAGTCGGTGCCCGTTGCCTCTGCGCCGTCGCCGTTTGCTGTGGAATTGTCGCCGGACGCCTCGGAATCACGCCCCGTCGCCGTCGAGTTGGCGCCGGTTGCCGCCGCGCGCGTGCCGGTGGCCGTACCGACTGCGCCGGTGCCCGCGTCGCCGGCGATCGAGTCCGCGCCGAGCGCAACTGATTCCGATGTGACGGCTTGCGCGCCGGCTAGATCACCATTGAGGTCACCGCCGATGGCGGTTGCGCCGGCCACGGCGTCGGAGCGCCCGCCGATCGCGACGGCATCCTCGCCGGCATTGGCAAGGACACCGACAGCCACGGCTTCCTGACCGTTGGCGTTGGCGAGCACACCGACTGCGGTTGCCCACTGGGCCGACGCGGTCGCTGCAACGCCTAAAGCCGATGCTTCAAATCCGCCTGCATTGGCGTCCGAGCCCACCGCTGTCGATCGGGTCCCGGTCGCCTGCGCGCCGACGCCATTGTCGTCGAAGTCTCCACCGATTGCGACGGAGTTTTCGCCCGCGTCGGAGTTTATGCCGATGCTGACGGCATCGGGTCCGGTCGCTGCAGCGTTTGTGCCGATCGCGACAGTGTCGTTGGAGGTCGACGAAGCACCCTGGCCGCCGGCGAAGTTGCGGTCGCCGGTGACCGTTACGTCGTTGCCGACGACCTTGTTGTCGTTGCCGGTGACGGTATTGTCGTTGCCGATGACCGAATTCTCGTCGCCGGTGATGGTGTCGTTGTTGCCCAGAACGCCGTTGCCATCGCCATCGATGGTGATCGGGTCGCCCACGACCGCGTTGCGAGCGCCCCCGTTGAGGATTGTAATTTCGTTGCCGAGGACACTGTTGCCCGCGCCCGCGGCGCTGAGGTCGTTGTCGTGGCCGACGACCGTATTGCCGCCCGCGGTGCTGGTCTGGTTTCTGGTGCCGACGACGGTATCGTCATCGCCGCGCGCGATGGAACCCTCGCCAATGGAGACGGAATCGTCGCCGAGAGCATCGGCGTTGCCGACCGCCACCGAGTGGTCGCCTTCCGCGTTTGCGCCGGCGCCGAGCGCCGTTGCGCCGTTTCCTGTTGCCGACGCGCCGGCACCGATCGCCGTGGCGCCCGGTCCTCCAACGTCGCCGCTCGCGAGCGCGTTCAAGCCGAGCGCCGTGTCTCCGGCATTCGAGGCCTCCGCGTTATTGCCAATTGCGATCGCGTCCTTGTCGCCAGTCCGCGCCGGGGTTCCGCCGGTGCCCGCGCCGGCGAACGCGCCGCCGCCGATGTTGATACCCTCCTCGTAGCTCAGGCCACCCGCATTACCGATCGTTATGGCCTCCTGGAACGCCGAAATGCCCTGGCCCGCAGCGATATTGGCCTGGCCCGTCACCGTGCCCGTGAACGTCGCATTGCAGTTCGGCAAGCCGTTCTGCACGCCTGTAACCACCGTGCTGCCAATAGCAAGACCGGTGCCCACGGACTGTATGACGATGCCGGGTATTTCGGTTCCCAAGGCGCCAACGATCGCGCCGATAGCTTCGACGATTGTGCCGGCAAGGTCGGTAGCGGCGGATGCGGCGTCCAGGCCGAGAGCTAGATCATCGAGCTGCTCGGCGCAGGATGCGGTACCTGCACCGGTCGTGCTGATGTTGGCATCGATAAGCGCCTCGATTTCGGCCTGCTTTTGCTCGTCCGTTCCGGTGCCATTGACGATGGTCTCGATCTGATCAGCGAGCGCATCAGTATCGATGCTCGCGGCACCGCCGAGCGAAGTATCAGTCTCGAAATTGTACAAGGGACTGTATTGATCGTCGTAGGCCGGAGTGACGGTCTGCGCCCAGACCCCTCCGCTTGCAGCGACGGTGAGCACCGCCCCGAGGGCCACCGCGCTAATTGTGGAGAAAAAAGTGTCTGCAATGCCGCGGCAGTTGCCCTTTGAAAGCCCTGCCCGCCCCCCGAAATGCAACATGGTACGCAACTCCACAAACGCTTACACGGCCTGCGTTTTTCTCCCCTCCGGAACGCGCTCGGCGCGGTTCACTGAGTCCCGCTGCCGCCCGGATGGACACATTTCGTCCACAACTTCTTCACAGACCGCACACATGTAGGGCATGGGTCGGTGGGCTAATCAACTGACCACGTGCAGTCCGAACGGTAATCATTTTTTAACTGTGTCGATCCGGAAACACTCGCGCGCAAATTGCGATGCGGCGGATGAATTGGGAATTTTCGAAGTATTCGGTGTTCCGATCGCGGCGGGCGTCACCCGAGCCTGCGGCGGAACTCGTCGTAGCCGAAGCTCCGCACCACCTCGTAGCGGCCGTCCTCGTGCAGGACGGCGAGGTCGGGCAGCGGCGTGCCGTTGAACGTCGTGTTCTTCACGAACGAGTACTGCATCATGTCGCCGAACACGACGCGCGAGCCCGGAGCCAGCGGCGCCGCGAACGAGTATTCGCCGATCACGTCGCCGGTCATGCACGTCTTCCCGCCGAGGATGTAGGAATGCGGCAGCACACCGGCCGCCTCGGCGCCGAGCACCGGCGGCGTGTAGGGCACCTCCAGCACGTCGGGCATGTGCGTCGAGGCCGACGCGTCGAGGATGGCGATCTCCTTTTCGTTCGTGTGCATGCCGATGACGGTCGCCACCAGATAGCCCGTGTCGACCACGAGGCCCGCGCCCGGCTCGAGGTACACCTCGACGTCGAATTCGCTCTTGAACGCCTTGAGCCCCGCGATCAGCTTGTCGACGTCGTAGCCGGGCTTGTTCATGAAATGCCCGCCGCCGAAATTGACCGCCGTCACGCGGCGGAGGTACGGCGCGAAGTTCCTGGCCACGTGCTCGATCAGCCCCACCGAGCCGTCGGCGAGCGATTCACACAGCGCGTGCGCATGGAAGATGTCGATCTCGTCCCAGGGGAGCTGGTCGATCTCGGCCACGGTGGTGCCGAAGCGCGAGTTGGGCGCGCACGGGTCATAGAGCGCCCCACCCAGCGTCGCGTTCGAATAGCCGGGGTTGATGCGGATGCCGACCTCGCGGCCCGCGGCCTTCGCGAGCGCAAGCCCGCGCGCGATCTCATCTGGCGAGTTGAAGTAGATGTGGTCGGCGATGCCCGTGAGACGCTCGACCTCGCCCGGCCCATAGGCCGGCGCGTAGACATGCACCTCGCGGCCGAACTCCTCGCGGCCCATGCGAGCTTCGTACTCGCCCGATGCGGTGGTGCCGTCGAGCGCGTCCCGCATGAGCGGGAAGGCGGCCGGCATCGCCCACGCCTTGGTGGCGAGCAGGATCTTGACGCCGGCCTCGCGCTTGACGCGCGCCGCGGTCGCGAGGTTGCGGCGCAGCGCCGCCACGTCGAGCACGTAGGCAGGCGTGCGCATGTCTTCGGGAAGCTTCGGGCTCATCTGCTGGCTCGCGCGGAAGGGAAAAGGACAAGCGCGCTATATGGCATCGCCCCATGACGACTTCCAGACCATGATCGCTTCGGACCCAGGTCGCTCCGATCGTCGCGCAGCCTACCAGGCGCGGCGTGAATCGGCAGCGCAAGGGAAGTCCGAAGCGTGAATCATCGGTCTGTCAAAAAGGCTAGCGCGCGTCCTCGGGCCAGCGGTAGAAGAAGGTGAAGTAGAAGAGCGCGACATAGATGGCCCCGAACGCCAGGAAGCCGAGCCCTGCCGCAGCCTCGTAGATCGACAGGCCCTGCAGGATATCCGGCCGCTCGCTGCCGAGGCTCGAAATGCCGGTGCTGGTCGCGCCGAGCTTGCTCCAGGCCCGCGCCGTGCCGAGCAGGTGCACATTGAGCCCGCCCGTGAGCACGCCCATGAAGGCGAGCGCGCACGAAAGCAGCAGGAACGCCAGCAGGCGCAGCGGGAAGGGCGCCTGCTTGAGGAACAGCCACAGCCCGACGATGTAGGCCGAGATCATTCCGAAGCTGACCGAGACGATGGAGATGATGAGCGCGGTCAGCTCGTAGTGGATGGATAGGATTTCGCTCTCGGACATCGCCCCCTCGCGTGATGCACCCAAATCCGGGCGCACCATACGCAAGGGCGATGACGAATGAAATTGCCTTGGGAGGCCGCTTCGCGGCTCGACTCAGTGGCTTGCCGTCACCGGGTCGGTGAAGAAGTCGAGGTCGTCCTGGATGTTCTGCGCCGCGATGCGCCAGTTGCCGGGCGCATGCGTGGTGCCGTTCGCGTAGCCGTTGACGTCGATGGGTCGCGGGCTCTCAATGGGCCGCCGCGGACTCTCGAGAGCCGCGAGCGGCTCGGCGGCCGGCGCCGGCAGCGCGCAGAGCCGGGTCGCGAGCTGCTGCAGCTCGCCCATGATCATGGCGCGGCGTGCCTCGTGATGCGCCGTGATCCCGCGGATCTCGGCCAGCAGCTTCTCGTCCACGTGGTTGAGCGCCGCGTCGAGCGCGCGGATGAGCGCCTGCTCCTCCTGCGTGTTCTCCGCCAGACGCCGATGCATCTCGGCAAGCTTCTGAGAAAGATGAGCCATCTCTATCCCCCGTCGCGATTCGAATCACACTGTTAAGTTTCGTTAAGTTTGTGATTCAATTGAGGTCGCGCAACGTCGCATTTGGCTGAGGGCGGACTTTTGGGCGAGCATTTTTATTCCCGCTGCGACGAAAATTTTCGGCTCACGTTGAGCAGAATGGAAGTGTCAGGAGGGCCGCGTCCAGTGCTGGATGAGGTGCTCGGCGACACCCGTGACGACCTCGTCGTCGCGCATGTAGGCGTTGTGATAGAGCGCGTCGGAGAGCCGCTTCCACATCAGCTCGGGATGCGCGATGCCGCCCTCTGGGCCTTGGTTCGCGACCACGCTGTTGTAGAGGCTCTGCGCCGCGGTGAAGAGTGAGGCGTCGTCGATGCCGCCGAGGTCGAGCGCCTCGATGCGCGCTTCCCGCGCCTGGATGAGATAGGGCGGCAGCCGCGTCACCCCCGTGAGCTTGAAAGGGCCGTCGCCTCCGAACGCCGCGCCGAGCACGCCGCCGTGGATGGCCCCCGTCAGCGCGCGGGCGTAGAGCCACGCCCCGCCCGCGCGCGCCAGCGCCCAGATGACGAAGAACACCGCGCCATAGACGATCGGGATCAGCAGCAGGAACGTCAAGTCGGCCGCCGTGCCGAGGCCGAACTGCCCGGCGGACACCTTCTCGATGATGGGTCCGAGGATATAGCCGCCGAACCACAGGAAGAGCCCGGTCGTGACCGCGACGCCCGCGAGCGACGCGAAGGCCGTGAGCGCGCGCAGCGCCGCGCCCGTCGTGACGTACTGCGGCGAGATTTGCGCCGCCGTCTCGAGCAGCTGCATGGCCTCGTCGCGCGGGCTGTGGATGACGAGCCACTGCCAGGGCGCGAGCGACTTCGCGAAGAGATGTGTCGCGAGGTGCCGCCGCGCGAGCTTGCGTGCGCCTTTGAAGAGGCTCCACAGCGCGAGCCCGAGCAGCAGGCCGAAGAACACAACCGCCTCGATCTTCTTGTTGCTGCCCGACGCCAGCACCTCGATCAGATACCAGACCATGATCGGCCCGATGACGATGCCGAGCACGGCCTGGAACAGCGCGATCAGCATCGGCACGGTCTTGAGACGCCGCGCGAAGAACGGCGTGCCGAAGCTGACGATGCCGCCGCGCAGCCCCGATTGCCCCGCTAGGGCGAGCCCTTCGACGGTGACGTTGCCGCCATGGCTGTGCGCGAGGACGGCGTGCGGCCGCCCCGCGCGGTCGAGCTCGCGCAGCAGGTGCGCGAGCTGCTTCGATCCCTGCAGCCGGTCGAAGTCGGAGTTCTGGCCCGACCAGTGCAGCGGCAGGATCTCGGCATTGGCGATGCCGCGCTCCCACAGGCGATAGATGAGGTGCTGCGTGAAGCTCGAGCCGCGCTGCCACCAGCGCGTCCCGTCGTCGGCGGCATCGGCGTCGTTCGTGCCGTGCACGGTGACGATGACAGGCGCCGGCGGCGGATCGCTCCCCTGCGATCCCGCGTCCTCTCCTCGCGCCACGTGCTGCACGTTCGCTCCCCCTTCGATGGCGCCGCCATCTGACCGGGAACGCGTCGGAATGTGAACAGAAAAATGGGCGGTTCGCGCCGCCCATTCAAAGCTCAGTTAAAGCGCCGTTGCCACACGCGACGAGATCACGTCTTGACCGCGAACAGCTCGGCCTGGTCGGCGTGGGTGATGTCCTTCACGTGCCAGGGCAGACCCTGCTTGCCGAGCTCGTCGAGGAACGGCTTCGACGGAAGCTGCTCGACGTTGAGCACGCCCGTGCCGCTCCAACGGCCCTGGAACAGCATCATGCCACCCACCACCGGCGGCACGCCCGTGGTGTAGGAGACGGCCTGCGCGCCGGTCTCCTTGAAGCACTGGGCATGGTCGCAGACGTTGTAGATCAGCACCGTCTTGCGCTTGCCGTCCTTGGTGCCGTCGATGATGCAGCCGATCGACGTGCGCCCCGTGTACCCCACGCCGAGCGACGAGGGCGGCGGCAGAAGCTCCTTCAGGAACTCCATCGGGATCACCGGCGTGCCTTTGTACATGACGGGGTCGATGCGCGTCATGCCGACGCTCTGCAGCACGTCGAGATGCTTGATGTAGTTGTCGGAGAACGTCATCCAGAAGCGGATCTGCTTCAGGCCCTTGATGTTCTGGACGAGGCTCTCCTCCTCCTCGTGATAGATGAGGTAGCTCTTGCGCGGACCGACCTCCGGATAGTCGATCATGCACGAGATGGTCAGCGGATCGATGTCGATCCAGCGGCCGTCCTTCCAGTACTTGCCGCGCTGCGTCACCTCGCGCAGGTTGATCTCCGGGTTGAAGTTGGTGGCGAAGCTCTTGCCGTGGCTGCCGTCGTTGCAGTCGATGATGTCAATGGTGTCGATGCTGTCGAACAGGTGCTCCTGCGCGTAAGCGCAGAAGATGTTGGACACGCCGGGGTCGAAGCCGCAGCCGAGCACGGCCAGGATGCCCTTGTCCTCGAAGCGGTCCTGATAGGCCCACTGCCACGAGTACTCGAACTTCGCCACGTCGCGCGGCTCGTAGTTGGCCGTGTCGAGGTAGTGCACGCCCGTCTTGAGGCAGGCGTCCATGATCGGCAGGTCCTGG
>JBFXEP010000074.1:0-9986 GCA_050179995.1 Hyphomicrobium sp. | reverse complement strand
CCGACGAGACGCGCCGCTGGGCCGAGGCCTTGGGCTATGACCGTCTGATCGTCGTCACCGCGAGCTATCACATGCCGCGCAGCCTGGCCGAGCTCGCCCGCGAGATGCCGAACATCGAGCTCTTGCCCCACCCGGTCGCGCCGGACGGCCTCAGGCGCAAGGTCTGGTGGCTCGATTCCACCACGACGCGCCTGTTGGCCTCCGAGTACATCAAGTTCCTGCCTGCGGCCTTCCGCTTGGCGGTTGCGCGCGGTATGACGCCTTGGCAGGCCACCGCTGTCACGGCCTCGTCGGGAACACCGCCTAAGTCCTAAACCTCGGATGACATCGAAGTTGATGGGGCGCTTGCCGTTTAACTTCCGTCATCCCGGCGCAGGCCGGGACCCACGCAAGCCAGAGCGAACGCAACGATCATAGCCAGAGACGCCCACATCAACTGCCGATGCTCCTCGCCCTCCGCTCCCTTCTGTTCGCCGTCGCCTTCTATGTGACGACGGCCGTGATGCTGGTCCTCGGCTCGTGGCTGCTGGTCGCGCCGAGGAGCTGGGCCATGGCCGGTCTCAGGCTGCACGGTCTGATCTGCGTCTGGCTTTTGCGCGTCATCGCCGGCACAAGGCTCGAGGTGCGCGGCCGCGAGAACCTGCCCAAGGGCGCCTGCCTCGTCGTCTCGAAGCACCAGTCGGCCTGGGATACCTTCGGCCTCATCCCGCTCTTCCGCGACCCCGCCATCGTCCTGAAGGACGAGCTCAAGTGGATCCCGTTCTACGGCTGGTTCTGCGTCAAGTTCGAGCACATCCTGGTGAAGCGCGACAAGGCGGCGAAGGCGCTGAAGCAGATGATCGCCGACGCCGAGGTGCGCAAAGCCCAAAGTCGCGAGATCGTCATCTTCCCCGAGGGCACGCGCCAGGCCCCCGGCGCGCCCCCCGACTACAAGCCCGGCTACGTCGCCCTCTACGAGGCGCTGGCACTCCCCTGCGTGCCGCTGGCGCTCAACTCCGGTCTCTTCTGGCCGCGCCGCTCGATGACGCGCCACCCCGGCACCATCGTCGTCGAGTTCCTGGAGCCAATCCCGCCCGGCCTGCCGAGAAAGGAGTTCCGCGCCCTACTCGAGACCCGCCTCGAGGCCGCCGCCACCCGCCTCGTCGCCGAGGGACGCAAGAATCTCCACCAGAACAAATAAGAACACAAAGAGAACATTTTGTTGACACCACCGCCCTGATTGCCTATATTTCAAGGCAGTAGCGAGGGCCCCGCACGACATGAGAGACGCCCCCACATTCCTGGCTCCGATCTCGGAGGAGATCTGGCGCGCGAAGTACCGCTTCGAGAGCGAGGACGCGCGCGACGAGACGCTGGCCGACACCTTCCGACGCGTCGCTGAGGCCGCGGCCTCGGTCGAGAAGGGCGGCAAGCGCGCCCGCGCCGCCTGGGCCAGGCGCTTCTACGACGCCATGAGCGATTTCGGCTTCATCCCCGCCGGCCGCATCCTCGCCGGCGCCGGCACGGGGCGCGCCGTCACGCTTTTCAACTGCTTCGTCATGGGGCGCATCGAGGACGACCTCGCCTCGATCTTCGACAACGTCAAGGAAGCAGCCTTGACGATGCAGCAGGGCGGCGGCATCGGCCACGACTTCTCGACGCTGCGCCCCAAGGGCGCGCTCGTCAAAAGCATCGGCGCCGATGCCTCGGGCCCCGTGAGCTTCATGGAGGTGTGGGACGCCATGTGCCGCACCATCATGTCGGCGGGCGCGCGCCGCGGCGCCATGATGGGCACGCTCCGCTGCGACCACCCCGACATCGAGGCCTTCATCGACGCCAAGTCGGACCCGGCCAGGTTGCGCAACTTCAATCTGTCGGTGCTCGCCACCGACGCCTTCGTCGCCGCCGTGCGCGCCGATGAGCCATGGGACCTCGTGTTCGCGGGCAAGGTCTGGAAGACCGTGCGCGCCCGCGAGCTGTGGCAACGCATCATGCGCGCAGCCTTTGACTACGCCGAGCCCGGCGTGATCTTCATCGACCGCGTCAACGCCATGAACAACCTCGCCTACTGCGAGGAGATCCGCGCCACCAACCCGTGCGGCGAGCAGCCGTTGCCGCCCTATGGCGCCTGCCTCCTGGGCTCCATCAATCTGGCCGAGCTTGTCGAGCGGCCGTTCACGCGCCAGGCGGCGATCGACCCCGCCAAGCTCGAGCAGCGCGTGGGCGTTGCCGTGCGCTTCCTCGACAACGTCATCGACCTCTCCGGCTATCCGCTTCCCGCCCAGCGCCAGGAGGCCATGGCCAAGCGGCGCATCGGGCTCGGCGTCACCGGCCTCGCGGACGCCCTGATCTCACTCGGCGTGCGCTACGGCTCGCCCGAGGCCGAGAAGCTCGCCGAAGGCTGGATGGGCGCCATCGAGCGCGCGGCTTATCTTGCGAGCGCCGGGCTCGCCGCCGAGAAGGGCTCCTTCCCGCTCTACGACGAGGAGCCGTTCCTTGCCTCGCCCAACGTCACCCGCCTCCCGCGCGAGGTGCAGGAGCGCATCCGCTCGAACGGCATCCGCAACGGCTGCCTGACCTCCATCGCGCCCACCGGCACCATCTCGCTCTTCGCCGGCAACGTGTCCTCGGGGATAGAGCCCGTGTTCGATTTCCGCTACACGCGCCGCGTGCTCGGGCGTGACGGCGGCGTGCGCACCGAGGAGGTCGAGGACCTAGCCTACGCGCGCTTCCGCCGCGACGTCGGCAGCGCGGCGACCCTGCCCGCGGCTTTCGTCACCGCCGGCGACCTCGCCCCGCGCGAGCATCTCGTCATGCAGGCGGCGCTCCAGCGCCACGTCGACAGCTCCATCTCGAAGACCATCAACTGCCCCGAGGACATCTCCTTCGAAGCCTTCCAGTCGATCTATCTCGAAGCCTTCGACCAGGATCTCAAGGGCTGCACGGTCTACCGGCCCAATGCGATCACGGGTGCCGTGCTTGCGCCCGCTGCGCCACCCGCACCTGGCACGGCGGAGGAGGCAAAGCCGCGCCGCGAGCTCCAAGCCGCGCCGCCCGCGCTCACACGCCAAGGCGATGTGGTCTACCTGTCAAAGCCAATCGACCGCGACCCCGCGCTCGCGGGCTACACCTACAAGATCAAGTGGCCCGAGAGCGACCATGCGATCTACATCACCATCAACGACATCGAGCACGGCGGACGGCGGCGCCCCTTCGAGATCTTCATCAACACGCGCAACCTCGAGCACTACGCCTGGACGGTGGCGCTCACCCGCATGATCAGCGCCGTGTTCCGCCGCGGCGGCGACGTCTCCTTCGTTGCCGACGAACTGCAGGGCGTGTTCGACCCCCAGGGCGGCCGCTGGATGGGCGGCCGCTACGTGCCGAGCCTGCTCGCCGCCATCGGCGACGTGATCGAGGCGCACATGAAGCGCATCGGCTTCCTGGCGACCGACGACGCCATCGAGGAGCTGCCGCTCGCGGTGCCGGCCGCGGCACAAGGCGAGGAAGCAATCGCACGCCCCTTGGGCCGCAGCTGCCCGCGCTGCGCTGCGCAGGCTTTCGTCAAGGAGGAGGGATGCTGGACCTGCCGCGCCTGCGGCTTCTCGCGCTGCGACTGATCGAGAGCCGAATGCCGTGAACGTGACGGTCCTGTGGCAGAGGTCGCTCGCCCGCGCGGACCACCGAGAGGACCGCTAACACCATGACTTTCAAGCCGTGTTCCGCCGGGAACAGCCCGGCCGCCCACACGCCGATAGGGTTACCACGTAGCCCGAATGCCCAGAAATGACTGAGATCGGGCCATATTTCAGCTGAAAACGCTGAGCATTCTTGAAGTCAAGTTCGGTAGCGTCAAAGGCCGCGTAAACGGCAAGGGATTTCGCAATGGGAGCGCGTGTCATTCAACTCGCAGAGTTCAAGGCCCTCCGTGATGCCGCGGAGCCCCGGCTGGCGACGCTCGACACGACGGCCGAGCGCGACGAGCGCTTCCACTTCTGGAGCGGCGCCTCCGGCCGGCGCTACGTGCACACCGTCTACGACCTTGTCGATTGCCCCGAAATTCCCGCCGCCAACTTCCTGCTCGTGCATCGCGACGCCACGGGCCGCCGCACGGTGCTCGCCCTCGGCCACCTGAAGCACAACGCCGCCTCGCTGAACCTCGCCGAGATTCGCCATCGTGGCGCCCGCCTCGGCGCCAACGAGGTCCACATCCACCTGCTCGGCGCCAATGCCCACGACCGCCGCACGATCGAGCTCGACCTGCGCGCCCGCATCGACGACTGCACGGACGAGCGCATCACCGCGACGCGCCACTAAGCGACCCCCGACGAAAGCTTCCCCCAATCCCTTTCGTCATCCCATCGCGCCGGCACCCCAAGCCGGCGCGATTTCTTTTGTCGCTCCGATCGCCGCGCCTTCTAGAGCCCTGCACACCTCCGATTGAATCGAGTCTCTTTTTTCACGTCATGGCCGGGCTTGACCCGGCCATCCAGGGCGTATCGTGAAACAGCGCACCGCCTGCTCAGCCGAGTACGGCCCGCATGGCCCAAAGCCCGAGAAACAGCCCGAGGATCGACAGCACCACGCTCGCCGCCACGTAGGCGCCTGCCGCCAGCGTCTCCCCGCGCTCGATCAGGAGCGCCGCATCGAGCGAGAAGGCAGAGAAAGTCGTGAACCCGCCGAGGATGCCCGTGGCGAGGAACAGCCTGACATCGCCGGCCCCGTCGCCGCGGAAGGCGAACCATCCGGCGACGAGCCCCATCGCCGTCGAGCCGATGACGTTGATCGCCAGAATGCCGTACGGAAACCCGACGCCTGCGAGCGCCGTGATCCAAAGGTTCAGAAAATGCCGTGCGAGCCCGCCGAGTCCCGCGCCGATGAACACGATGAGAGATGCCTGCATGCGTGCCTCCGCTTCGTAGCCGTAGCCGATTGCGGCGCCCGGCACGGGGCAAGCTCGAGACAGGCTCGAGACAAGCTCCTACCCGCGCCAAAGCGGCAGGTCAGGAGCCATCAGCCTTGCGGCAGTTGTCGGGAGACCCCATTCCCATCCCACGCCGCACTCTGCGCGAAGCCTTGCACCCTGGCAAGATCAGCCGCGCCGCGCGCGGTATCCGAAGCGGTTGTCGCGCACCGTCCTGGGCGTCGCGATCGGGCGCCCGGCCCAGGCCCGCGCCAGCGCGACAGTGGGCGACCGGCCGCCCGCCTCCAAGCCGGCGAGGCGCCGCGCGATGAGGGCCCCGGACAGGGCGGCGATCCGCCTGAGCCGCGGCTCGGCGATGCCGAGCTCCTCGAGATGGCTGAGCGTGTTGAGGAGATAGTCGAGATTGGTGCCGCCGCGCCCCGCCGAGCGGCGGATGAGAGCTGCTTCGCGTTGAAGCGGCAGGCATCCCGCGTAGGCCGGATGCGCCCGCTCGGCGATGTAGGCGACCGCCCGCACGCCGCGCGCCGGCTCGCTCGCCGTAGGCCCGAGATCGACCGGCGCCAGCACCTCGCGGTAGACGCCATAGATCAATTCGCGCCGGCGCAGGTAGGCAAGCGTCTCCGCCGCGAGCTCGGGCGCAATGCGGAACGCCATGCCCTCGCACACCCCGCCGCGATCGAGGCCGAGCACCAGCCCCGGCCGCCGCTCGGTGCCACGGTAGTGGATCGAATAGACGCAGAACGCCCGGTGATAGCCGTTGAGCCGCGCCCGCCGCGCTTCGACGAAGCGAAAGCCCGGGCTCCACATCAGCGATCCGTAGGCGAAGATCCAGGTGTCGGCCGGTGCGGCGATCATGCCGTGCGGCCTCCCCGTCAGACTTTCTTGCTCGCGGCTTGAGGCGCCACCGGCACCCGCCCCGACGCGCGGCCGAAGTCGGGCGCAGCCGTGTCCTGGCCCGCCTGCACGACGCCGCGGCGGATGGAGCGCGCGTCCGAGAACAGGCGGAAAAGCGTGTCGCCGTCACCGAAGCGGATCGCCCGCTGCAGCTCCGTGAGATCCTCCGTGAAGCGGCCCAGCATGTCGAGCACCGCCTCCTTGTTGTTGAGGAACACATCGCGCCACATGGTGGGATCGGACGCGGCGATGCGCGTGAAATCGCGGAACCCGCCGGCCGAGAACTTGATCACCTCGCTGTCCGTCACGCGCTCGAGATGCGCGGCGGTGTTGACGATGTTGTAGGCGATGAGGTGCGGAACGTGGCTCGTGATGGCGAGCACGAGGTCGTGGTGCTCAGGCGCCATGATCTCGACCTTGGAGCCGAGCGCCTCCCAGAAGGCGCGCAGCTTCTCGACCGCCCGCCCGTCCGCGTCCGGCTCCGGAGTGAGGATGCACCAGCGCCCGTCGAAGAGCTCGGCGAAGCCCGATTCCGGACCTGACTGCTCGGTGCCGGCGATCGGATGGCCGGCGACGAAATGCACGTCCTTCGGCACATGCGGGGCGACGTCGCGCACGATGGCGGCCTTCACCGAGCCGACGTCGGTCAGGATCGCGCCGGGCTTCAAGCTGCGCGAGATCTCCTTGGCGATCGGGCCGCAGAGACCGACCGGCGTGCAGAGAATGATGAGATCGGCATCGACCGCCGCCTCGGCCGCCGTCACGAAGCCCTCGTCGATGAGGCCGAGCCGCATGGCCGTCTCGACGGTGGCCGGCGTGCGCGCCGAGCCGACGATGCTGCCCGCGAGCGAGGCCCGCCGGCACGCATGGCTGATCGACGAGCCGATAAGCCCGATGCCGATCAGCGCGATGCGCTCGAACATCACGGATTCGCTCCTGCCCCCGCTCATGCGCGTGCTCCCGCGAAAGCCGCGAAAGCGTCCACGACCTTGCGGTTCTCCGCCTCCGTGCCGACCGTGAGCCTGAGCGCGCCGGGCAGGCCATAGCCCCCGACCCGGCGCAGGATGATGCCGCGCGTCTTGAGGAAGGCGTCGCATGCCGCGGCATCGCGCCCTGCCTCAGGAGGCAAGTGGATGAGAATGAAGTTGGCGACGCTCGGCGTGACAGCGAGGCCGAGCTTGCCGATCTCGGCCGTGAGCCACGGCAGCCACTGCTCATTGTGGAGCACCGCCGCCTCGACGTGCGCCACGTCCTCGATCGCCGCCGCACCCGCCGCGATCGCCGGCGCGGAAAGATTGAACGGCCCGCGGATGCGGTTCAGAGCGTCCGCCACCGCAGCCGGGCAATAAGCCCAGCCGATGCGCAGCCCCGCGAGCCCGAAGATCTTCGAGAACGTGCGCGTCATCACCGTATTGTCGGTGGTGGAGACGAGCTCGAGCCCGGCCTCGTAATCGTTGCGGCGCACGTACTCGGCGTAGGCCGCGTCCAGCACCAGGAGAATGTCCGCGCGCAAGCCTGCCCGCAGCCGGCGCACCTCGTCGATGGCGAGGTAGGTCCCGGTCGGATTGTTGGGGTTGGCGAGGAACACCATCCGGGTCCGCCCCGTCACGCGCGAGAGGATCGCATCCACGTCGGCGGTGAGATTGCGCTCCGGCACCACGACCGGCGTCGCCCCGGCCGCCAGCACGACGATGCGATAGAGCAGGAAGCCGTGCTCGGTGAAGATCCCCTCGTCGCCCGCGCCGAGATAGGCATGCGCGATGAGGCTGATCAGCTCGTCCGAGCCCGCTCCGCACACGATGCGCTCCGGCGCCAGCCCGTAGCGGTGCGCGATGGCCTGCCGCAGCGCCAGCGCCTGCCCGTCCGGATAGCGCTCGAGCGAGGCCCCTGCGGCAGTGAACGCGGCGACGGCCTTGGGGCTCGGGCCAAGCGGGGTCTCGTTCGAGCTGAGCTTGATCGGCTTCAGCCCGCCCGGCACGGCGCTTTCGCCCGGCACATAGGCCTCGATGTCGAGAACACCGGGACGGGGCTTCGGAACGAGGGAGGCCATGGGCGGGCTTTCGAGCGCGGTCTCGCGGATGGGGAATGGGATGGCGCTCGGCCAAGCGGCGCGAGCGAGGCATCTGATACCGAGGGCGTCGCAAAAGCGCAAAGGATTAAGCAGGGTTGCCCAACCCGCGCCGCACGGCTGGCGCCCTGCGAGACGCCCGCCGCCCTTTACGATCCATTAGGAGCAAAGCACCGATCTTCAACCAGGGATTGCACATGGCAATCGTCTCTATCTTATAGAGAATAGAGAACCTGGGACATGAAGGATTTGGGCGGCCCTCCGAGCCGGTTTCGCCGCGCGGGCCTGGCTGGGCTCTGCGCGCTTTTTGCGTGGCCGACGGAGGCCGCCGCCGACCGGATCGGCGGCAGCAGCATTCCGGCATCGGCCCCTTCCCTCAAGGGCCGCATTTCAGAGGATGACGCTGCGACCTCCGTCGTCGTCATGACGGCAAGCGTCGGCGCCACCGACAATGCCGGCCCGACCCTGCTTGAAACGCCGAGCCCGTTTCTCGAGCGCGGATTCGGCTACGCCACGTTTAGCGAAACGGTTTTCGGGCGTCTCGATTTCAGCATCAATCTTTCCGACCGCATTTACACCGACTTTCGCCAAGCCGACGAGCGCGCCGCCATTTCGAGCTTGACGCTGACCAAGGACTGGGCCGGCCAGCAGACCATCGTCGCCCTCGCCTTTTCCGGAAGCCGCGACGTCGAGGAACGGCTCACGGAGACGAGCCTCTCCGTCATCCACGGCTGGACCACCGGCACGATCAAGCCCTACATCAAGGTGGAGGCGGCATGGCTCGACTACAGCGACATCCCGGACTCGTTCCAGCCCTTCGCCAACCAGGACGACCGCGACCGCATCTCCTCGCGCGGCGAGATGGGGCTGCGCCTGACGCTGACCGAGCACGTCGAGCTGCAGGTCGGCGCCGGCATCGATCACAAGGCCTACCTCACGCCGAATGACGACTTCGGCGTCCGCCGCGGCAGCGTGTCCCCCTACCCCCTGATCGGCATCGCCTACGCCGGCGAGCGCGGCTCGTTGAAGGCGCTCTACATGCCCTTCTGGCGCGACTATCGCGAGGACCTGTTCCGCGACGCTTGGAAGCACGGCTACGCCGTCGAGGGAGAGTTCAAGCTCACCGACACGCTGAAAGCCTTCGTATCGGCCCGCTACGGCTTCGAGGAAACGGACTTCGTGATAGCCAGTTCGGCCTATGAGGCCGTGCTTCTCGGCGGCCTCGCGCTGACGGTCGGCAAGGGCAGCGTGTCGCTAGCCGTCTCTCGAACCGAGCGCTCCTACGACGATCTCGAGCTTGCTGGCATCGCCCGCGCCGACGACAAGGTCGAGGTAGCCTTCACCGGCGAGATGCCGCTCGTGGCGAACGTCTCGCTCACCGGCCGCGTCAGCTATCTCGACTATGAGAGCACCTTCGGCGAGGTCGAGACCGACGCCCTCGTTGCTTCGCTCGGGCTGACCTACGCGGCGACGCATTGAAAAAGGGGCAGCCAAAACGAGCCGCCCCTCGCGGGCCTCACCGCTTAGTGACAGGAGAGATCAGCGGCCACCGATGCCGAGGCCGAGCCCGAGGCCGAGCTTGATCTTGACGATGTTGAGCACGTTGAGCTTGGCGCCGACCATCGCGCCGGCCTTGACGCCGACGGCGGGACCGCCGCGGTCGTGGCCGCGATCATGGCCGCGGCCGTAGCTCTTGCCGGCATAAGCCGGAGCCGAAAGACCGAGAGCGAGAGCAGCGGCGAGTGCGAGAGAAGCCGATTTCATTTTGTCCATCCTCCAAATATTTCGCAGTATTTCGATCCACCCAGCGTCGATCGATTTATCGAGAAAATAAATCCAACCGGAATGGAAGGCAATGAAATGGAAATTTCAACGTAAAATCAGAAAACCACCAAAATACAATCTTTGTGGAATGGAGGAATTAACAGTCGTGCCGCCAACCGGTTTCGCCGCGTGACACCCCGCGCACAAAAAAACCGCGGCCCGGAGAGACCCGGACCGCGGTTGCAAACCGTCGAAGGGCAGACGCCCTAGTTCATGTAGGGGCTGTCGCCGCCGTTGCGGCCGATGGCCGGCGACGAGAAGAAGAATCCGCTATCGAACGGACCAGCGATTGTCTGG
>JBFXEP010000073.1:1567-10003 GCA_050179995.1 Hyphomicrobium sp. | reverse complement strand
GGCACCCGCGACGGCCTCGCCCGCCTCGCCCACCGCCACGCCGCGTGGCCCCGCGTGCTGGCGCTGTTCCGGCTCGTCTTCCGCGGCTCGCCGCACAAGGACCTGCCGCTGATCCGCTACGGCGGCGGCCTCTTCGAGCCCGGCGACCCGGCGTCGGACGATCCGCTACGCCGTGCCCTCGCCGCGCTCGAGGATCCCGCCCGCGGCCCCCACGACGCCGACGTCTACCGCATGCTCGACCTGCTCTGCGTCACCGAGATGCGCCTCCGCCAGGGCGCGGGCTGGAAGCGCGTCAACGTCCCGGTCGATTTCTCCGACCTGTCGTCGGAGTACATCGGCATCCTCTACGAGGGCCTGCTCGACTACGAGCTGCGCCGCGCCGATCCCGGCGATCCGATCGTCTTCCTCGCTCTCGGCGACCAGCCGGCCCTGCCGTTGTCGCGATTGGAGGGCATGACCGACGAGGCGCTCGCCGAACTGGTCGGCAAGCTGAAGGTGAAGGCGAAGCCGGCGGGCGACGAGGAGGGCGAAGACGACGAGGGCGATGGCGAGGAAGAAGACGATGCCGATGCCGATGCCGCGCCGGCGGACCCCGGCGCGGAAGACGACGTCGATGTGGATGCCGCGGAGGCGAGCGCCGATGCCGCCGCCGCGCTCGACGACGCTCGCCAGGCGGCCGTCGATCGGGCGCACGCCTGGGCCTGCCGTGCGGTCGAGGCCGGCAGGTTGGTGCGCAAGCCGAAGTCGAAGAAGGACGCGCTCGACCAGCACGCCGCCGCCATCGCCGAGGCGGCGCGGTCGCTGATCGCTCGCACCGTCCTGCCCGGCGAGTGGTTCCTCGTCCGCTGGGGCGGCACGCGCAAGGGAGCGGGAACCTTCTACACGCCCAAAGAACTCGCTGTTCCGACGGTATGGCGAACGTTGGAACCGCTCTGTTACGAGGAGGCACGAGGCGCGAGGCGCGAGGCGCGAGAGGCAGCAGGCGCCGCCGAGGAGGCCGGAGATGGCGGCGATCAGGAGCTTCAGGGATCTGCTCGTCTGGCAGCGGGCGATGGACTAGACGGCTGCGATTTATCGGACGACCGAGCGCTTTCCGGAGAGGGAGCGCTTCGGGCTGACGCAGCAGATGCGCCGGGCAGCGGTTTCGATCCCATCGAACATCGCCGAGGGATACGGCCGGCAATCGACGGGCGAATACCGCCACCATCTGAAGATCGCCCGCGGCTCAGCGGCCGAGCTGGAGACACAGCTTCTGCTGGCGCGCCACCTGCGAATGGGTCCCGAAACGAGCCTGGCGGCGCCGCTCCAACAAGTGGACGAGTGCTCGCGGATGCTGGCGGCCCTCATATCAAAGATCGGCTAAGCCTCGCGCCTCACGCCTCATGCCTGGCGCCCCGCCCTCCCGAGGAGATCCTCGCGCTGAAGGTCTGCGACCCGGCCATGGGCTCGGCCTCGTTCCTCGTCGCCGGCCTGCGCTTCCTCACCGACGCGCTCTACCGGAGCCTGCACCATCACGGCCGCATCGCTGCGCAGGGCGAGCACACACTGGTGACGCTCGCGGAGGGGAAGCCGTCGCGGGGCAGTCTGGCCGAGGAGACGCTGCCGTGCCGGCCGGACGCCGAGGACTTCGAGCCGCGCCTGCGCGCCGTGCTCAAGCGCTACATCGTCGAGCGCTGCCTGTACGGCGTGGACCTCGACCCGCTCGCCGTCGAGCTCGGCCGCCTGGCGCTGTGGATCGAGACCCTCGACCGCGACCTGCCGTTCGAGTTCCTCGATCACAAGCTGAAGGTCGGCAACGCGCTGGTCGGCTGCTGGTTCGACCGCTTTCGCGACTACCCCGTTCTCGCCTGGGACCGCGAGGGCGGCGACAGCACGCACGCCAACGGCGTCCACTTTCCGAAGGATGGCTGGACGAAGGCGATCAAGTCGGTGCGCAACGGCGCCGTGAAGCGCGAGCTGATCGAGCTCATCAGCCGGCAGATGACCTTCGACGACCACGTCGCCGGCCGCACCCCCGAGGCGCTGCACGACGAGGCCGCCGCCGCGCTCGAGATGATGCACGGCATGCGCGTCGCCGACGGCGATAAGCGCGCCGCCTTCTACCGCGAGCACCTGGGCAGCGGGTCCGTCATGCAGGAGCTGCGCGTCGCCTTCGACGCCTGGTGCGCGCTGTGGTTCTGGCCCGCCGACCGCATCGACCTGGCGCCCACTCCGCGCCGCCTGCACGCCCTCACCGACCAGCAGCGTGCCGTCGTCGCCGAGCTGTGGCGAGACCTGCGCTTCTTCCACTGGGAGCTCGAGTTCCCCGACGTCTTCTGCCGCGAACGCGAGACCAGATCCGGGGGCGACGCCCCGGCGCACGCCGGGTTCGACGCCATCGTCGGCAACCCGCCGTGGGAGATCCAGAAGCCCAACTCGAAGGAGTTCTTCTCCAACCTCGACCCGCTCTACCGCACCTACGGCAAGCAGGAGGCGCTGCGCTGCCAGCAGGCGATCTTCGAGGGTGCAGACGCCGACGAGCGCGCCTGGCTCGAGTACTGCGCCCGCTTGAAGGCGCTGTCGAACTGGAACCGCAGCGCCGCTTCACCGTTCGGCGACGGCGCCGCCGACGGTGTCGATTTCAGCTTCGGCCGCGGGGGCGACGCACTGCACGCCCGCTGGCGAGCGATTCGCGGCGGCCATCGCGGCTACGCCGATCCATGCCACCCCTTCCGCCACCAGGGCTCGGCGGACATCAACACCTACAAGATGTTCCTCGAGCAGGCGCACGCGCTGCTGCGCGAAGACGGGCAGCTCGGCATCGTGGTCCCCTCGGGCCTGTACACCGACAAGGGCTCCACCGACCTGCGCCACCTCTTCCTCGAGCGCTGCCGATGGCAGTGGCTGTTCGGCTTCGAGAACAAGCTAAGGATCTTCGACATCCACCGCAGCTTCAAGTTCTGTCCCGTTATCGTCCGCAAGGGCGGCGCCACCGAAGCCATCCGCGCCGCCTTCATGCGTCACGACCTCGCCGACTGGACCGAGGCCGAGCGCCACGTCATCCCCTACGGCCGCGAGCAGGTGGCGCGCTTCAGCCCGCGCACCCGCGCCATCCTCGAGATCCGCCAGAAGCGCGACCTCGAGGTGCTGGAGAAGATCTACGCCAACTCCGTCCTCCTCGGCGACGACAGCGAGAACGGCTGGGGCATCGAGTACACCCGCGAATTCGATATGACGAACGACTCCAAGCTCTTCCCACCCCGCCCCTGGTGGGAAGAGCGCGGCTACGTCCCCGACGAATACGGCCGCTGGATCAAGTTCAAAGGCCGCCCGAACCCCAATCAGACCACCCCCGCCATCGGCTGGATCCGCCTCCGCGACGGCGGCGGGGCGGTGAACGAATCCGACATCGAGGACATCGCGCTGCCGCTCTACGAAGGCCGCATGATCGGCCAGTTCGACTTCAGCCAGAAGGGCTGGGTGAGCGGGAAGGGGCGCAAAGCAGTCTGGAGGGAGATTCCCTGGGAGCAGAAGCAGTTGGAGCCGCAATACTTGATCGCAAAAGAGGATCTCTGCGCTTCGCCGAAGGCAAATCAGGACCCTAAGATCGCGTACATGCGAATCAGTTCATCGACGAACTCGCGTACCACGATTTCCACGTACCTCAGATCCTTTCCTGCGGGAGACAGCGTGTTCTTCTTCCGCTCGGTGGCGGCGTCCGAAAGCGACTGCCTATTCTTGGCCACGGTCCTTTCAACCTTCGCTTTCGACTACCAGGCACGCATGCGTCTGGGCGGCTTAAACATGAGCGAGTTCGTCATGGTGGAGACAGCACTTCCAGGCCCGGACGACGCCGTTGGAGTACAGGCGATTCTGAACGATGTCGCCGGACAGCTGTCGCTGGCGCACATCTCATTTGCTTCGGAGCACCTTCTGATGTGCAGCGATGATCGAGTTCGTGGCACCAAGGCATGGCGCCACCGTTGGGCGCTTACGCGGTCAGAGCGGATGCGGTTACGGGCGATCATCGATGCAAGCGTGGCCGCGCTCTACGGCTTCGGATGGGATGATGTGAGTTGGCTATTGCGAGCTTGCGACCGTCCCGTTGCGGGCGAGGGCGATTCAGACCCGAAGGGTTTTTGGCGTGTGGACAAGGAGCACCCGCCGGAATTGCGCCATCCCGTCCTTGCCCTGATCGCCTTCCATCACCTGCAGGACACCATTCGCGTCTGCGATGGCGACCGCGACCGCGCCATCGCCGCTTTCTGCGGCACGCTCGATCCGGCGCTCGTCCCCGACCTGCCGTTCCTCGACCCGACCTCCGGCTGGCAGCTGCCCGAGACCCTGCGGCTCGCCGACTACGGCCTGGGCCACGACGAGCGGGCGAAGACGCCGCAGCCCGTCCGCGCCCGCCTCGGCGAGCGCTTCCTCCCCTGGCAGCTCGCCCAGTCCCCCGAGGACTCCTGGCGCGAGTGCGAGATCCACGCCCGCAACATCCTCGGCGAAACCGGCTTCGCGAAGTTGCAGGCCGAAATTGGCGGACAGCGCAGCGAGGATCCGGCCGAAGATCGAATGACAGCCGCCGTCGCTGAACCTGCGGCACAGTATGGCCTTTTCGATGGGTCATCTCAGCAGAACAGCGCACACGGGCGCCGGCGCCGCGGGTAGGTCCCGGCCTTTTACGTGCAGGAGACGTAGATGCCGTTCGACAGTCCCGATGTGAATCTCGGCACCTTGTTGGCTGACGTCACGAGCGGCAAGACGCAGCTGCCGGACTTCCAGCGCGAATGGAAATGGGACGCTAATCAGATCGCCAGCCTGTTGGCGAGCATTTCACTAGGTCATCCCGTCGGCGTGATCATGATGCTCGAGGTCGGCGGTGAGGGAGTAAACTTCCAGCCCCGCACCATTGCCGGAGTGACATTGAGCGCGGCGCCGCAGCCGGAGCAGCTCATCCTCGACGGCCAGCAGCGCCTCACCTCGCTGTACCAGTCGCTCTCTGCGAACCAGCCCGTGGACACGAAGGATCCCCGCGGAAAGAAGCTGCGTCGCTGGTACTACGTGGACATGAAGAAAGCGCTCGATGACGACGCGGATCGAGAGGAGGCAATCGTCGCGGTTCCCGAGGACCGCACCGTGCGCGACGACTTCGGTCGCAACCTCGTCGCCGACTACTCGTCCATCGAGAAGGAATGCGCCGCAGAGTTCTTCCCACTAAATCGGATCTTCGATTTCGCCGCCGTCAATGCCTGGATGGTGGCCTACCTCAAGCTCGATCAGGCCAACATGGCCCCGCGGCTCGAGCGTTGGAATCGGTTCAACGATCTCGTCGTCCGCAACTTCCAGTCGTACACAGTGCCCGTGATCATCCTGAAGAAGGAGACGCCACGGGAAGCCGTGTGCACCGTCTTTGAGAAGGTCAACACCGGTGGGGTGCCGCTGAACGTGTTCGAGCTGCTCACGGCGACATTCGCCTCGGATCACTTTCGGCTGAACGACGACTGGAAGAAGCGGAAGGAACGGCTGGCCAAGCATCCCGTTCTGCGCTCTTTCGAGAACACCGATTTCCTGCAGGCCGTGACACTGCTCGCCACTCGGGAGCGACGCCGCCAACATCTTGGTCGAAGCGCTGAGACGGAGCGGGCGCCCGGTATCAGCTGTAAGCGCAAGGAAATCCTCCGCCTGCGTCTGGACGAGTACGAGGCGTGGGCCGAGCCGGTGACCGAAGCGCTCCAGTGGGCGGCCTCGTTTCTGGCCGATCAGCGCATTTTCCAATCGTCAGACGTGCCGTACCGTACGCAGTTGGTCCCACTGTCGGCGATCCGCGTCGCTTTCGGTCCAAGGGCGGGCCAACACGGCCTGAGTGACAAACTGAAACAGTGGTACTGGTGCGGCGTTTTGGGCGAGTTGTACGGCGGCACGACCGAGACCCGCTTCGCTCGTGACTTGGGCGATGTCGAAGAGTGGCTGAACGGGGGACCGACCCCACTGACGGTTAATGATGCGAGCTTCAACCCAGCTCGGCTGCTGACGCTCCGCACACGCAACAGCGCCGCGTACAAGGGCATCTACGCGTTGCTCCTGCGCGATGGCGCCCGCGATTGGCTATACGACCAAGCGATCGATGTCGCCACATTCTTCAACCAGAAGCTCGACATCCATCACATCTTTCCCAAGGCATGGTGCCTGCAGCACCATATCGATCCCGATCGCCGTGAGAGCATCGTGAACAAGACGGCGCTCTCGTTCGTCACGAATCGGGCCATCGGCGGAAAGGCTCCCAAGCAGTACCTGCCGATCCTGGAGAAGAAGGCGCAGGTCGGCGCTGATAAGCTCGACGCGTTTGTCGCCCGTCACCGGATCGATCCGACTCATCTTCGCAACGACAACTTCGATGGCTTCTTCGCAGCGCGCAGCGCCGCGCTTCTCGAGCTCATCGAAGCCGCGATGGGGAAGCCGATACTGCGCGAAACCGCAGCGGCTCCGCCGGAGGAATACGAAGAAGAGCCGGACGAGCTGGAGGACGAAGTCCCGCAAAACGACGCTGTGGCGGGTGAGGGTGTGTCCGGTTGAGCTCGCGCGGTTCAGGGGCGGCGGACAACGTGGCGCACTGAAGGGCTGGTAACAGGCAATTCGGGGGGCTTCGACAGCGACGAGGGCAATGATGGCAAAGCTCGTTTGGGTTGGTCCGAACAGGAGCAACAAGGGGGGCAACAGCTCGAAAGCCTATATAGTGCGGCGCGTGGGGCGCGTGATGCTCACCCGCCATGGCGCCGTGGATGTCGTCGGCGTTCGCGGGGGAAAGTACCACTGGTGCCGCGCCCCTCTTGAGCGGCGGCGTTCGTTCTGGACCGAGATCGCTGCCGCCGCCGCGGTGCGAAAACGCATCCTAGAGAAGGTTCGTAAGGGATACCGGCTTCTTCCGGGACGCGTGTCAATCCGCCCGAGACTCAGGTCTCGTTAACGGTTCGGCCGACGGACCGCTTGGTAGCCGAATGCAATCGCTCCACCCCATCCAGCGCCGCTACCTTGCCGAGGATCTCGTCCGGCTCCGTCGATCGGACGAGCAGCGGCGCTACGTTGCGTCGCAGCGCGCCGGGCGGATCGATCCCAATCCGCACCAGATCGACGCGGTGGTGTTTGCGCTGTCGCGGCTGCCGGAGGGCGGGTGCATCCTCGCCGACGAGGTCGGGCTGGGGAAGACGATCGAGGCGGGGCTGGTGATCGCGCAGCGGCTGGCGGAGGGGGCGCGGCGGGTGCTGCTGGTTACGCCCAAGCCGCTCCTCGGGCAATGGAAGCAGGAGCTGTACGCGCTGTTCGGCATCGAGGCCCGCGAGGGCGGCGCGCAGGCGGGAGGGTTCGACGGCTCCGGCGTGTTCATCGTCGGGCGCGAGCTCGTCGGCACGGAGAAGGGAGAGGCGGCGCTGCGCGCGGCTGAGCCCTTCGATCTCTGCGTCGTGGACGAGGCGCACGAGGTATTCGCCAACATCTATCGCCGCTTCGACAGCTGGGGCGAGTACCGCGACGACTCCGAGGAGGCGAAGACCGCGGGGCGGCTGCGCGCCGTGCTCGAGGGATCGGTGACGCCGGTGCTGCTGCTGACGGCGACGCCGATCCAGAATTCGCTGCCCGAGCTGTGGGGGCTGGTGCAGTACGTCGATCGCACCGGCACGCTGCTCGGCGACCTGCCGACCTTCCGCGAGCTGTTCTGCGCCGCCGACGACCGCGTCCTGGCGCCGGGGCAGGAGCACGAGCTCCACGAGCGGATGCGCAGCGTCGTCAAGCGCACACTGCGCCGGCAGGCGCAGGAGTTCATGGAGCGCCCCTTCGTCGGCCGGCACGCGCAGCTCTTCGAGTACGAGATGAGCCCGGAGGAGCGGCGGCTCTATGACGACGTGACGGCCTACCTGCTCGAGCCCAACATCTGCGCCTTCCGCGGCAACCAGCGCCGGTTGCTGCTGATCGGCTTCCACCGCCGCATGGCGTCGTCCACGCGGGCGCTGTCCGCGAGCCTGGTGCGCGTCGCCGAACGCCTGCGCCGCATGCTGGCCGAGGGCCGCGCCGACGAGGGGCGCGACGCCGCGGCATTCGGCGATGACCTCGAGGACGACGACGCCGAGGTCAGGGATACCGACGAGGGCGCGCCGGCGACGGCGGAACAGATCTGGGCCGAGCTGGCGCGCGTCGAGGGCTTCATCGCCCAGGCGAAGGCGCTGCCGAGCGACGGCAAGGCGCAGGCGCTGATCCAGGCGGTCGGGCTGGTGCTGCGGCGCGCCGCCGACGGCCGCGGCAGCGGCAAGGTGGTGATCTTCACCGAGTCGCTGACAACGCAGGACTATCTGCGCGAGCTGCTGCTGGCGAGCGGGCCGGTGTCCGACGAGGAGATCACGCTGTTCCGCGGCAGCAACGACTCGCCCCGCGCCGCGCAGGCGCTGGCGCGCTGGCAGGAGGAGGTGG
>JBFXEP010000073.1:0-1467 GCA_050179995.1 Hyphomicrobium sp. | reverse complement strand
CAGGACTATCTGCGCGAGCTGCTGCTGGCGAGCGGGCCGGTGTCCGACGAGGAGATCACGCTGTTCCGCGGCAGCAACGACTCGCCCCGCGCCGCGCAGGCGCTGGCGCGCTGGCAGGAGGAGGTGGGGCGCGACATCCCGGCCTACAACCGGCCCAGCCGCGACGTCGCGGTGCGCCTGGCGCTGGTGCACGAGTTCAGGACCCGCTCCCGCGTCTTCGTCTCCACCGAGGCCGGCGCCAAGGGGCTGAACCTGCAGTTCTGCTCGACGCTGATCAACTACGATCTGCCCTGGAACCCGCAGCGCATCGAGCAGCGCATCGGCCGCTGCCACCGCTACGGCCAGACGCACGACGTGACGGTGATCAACTTCATCGCCAGGGACAACGAGGCGCAGCGCCTCACCTTCGACATCCTCAGCCAGAAGCTGGAGCTGTTCGGCACCGTGCTCGGCGCCAGCGACGAGATCCTGCACGCCTCGCAGGGCGACGCGCCGGAGACGCTGGTGGGCGCGCTCGGCGCCGAGTTCGAGTCGCGCCTGCGCCGCATCTACGAGCGCGCCCGCACGCTGGAGGAGATCGAGTCGGAGCTACGCGGGCTGCGCGACGCGCTCGACAGCCGACGGCACGAGTTCGAGGACGCCTACCGGCGCACCGCCGAGGTGATCCGCAGCCGCCTCGACGACTCGGTGCAGCAGGTGTTCCGCCGCATCCGCGACGAGCTGCCGCGCGAGCTGCGCGAGCTCGACCGCGACCTGGAGGGGGTGGTGGTACGCTACCTCGCGGCGGTCGGCGCCGGTGTCGAACGCCGGGAGCTCGACGGCGCGCTGGTCCTGCGCATCGCTCCCTGCGCCGCGCTGCCCGAGGCGCTGCGGGAGGGGCTGACCGTGACCGTGGGGCGCAGCGCGGAGACGGCCGCGGCGCAGCCGCTGCATCTCGGGCACCCGCTCGTCACGGCGGCGCTGGAGGAGGCGCGGCAGGCGACCGCGCGGCCGTTTCGCGTCCGGGCGCGCGTCGGGTCGGACGCCGACGGCCTGCTGGCGCTGCGCGGCCGCACCGGCCGGCTGTCGCTAACCAGGATCCGCCACGAGAGCTTCGAGACCAGCGAGCGTCTACTTCCGCTCGTGCTGCTGGAGGGAGAGGCCGAGCCGCTCGCGCCCGACCTCTCCGCTCGGCTCCTCGAATGTCCACTGGAAGACGATGCTTCTCCGGGTGCCGTGAGCGTCTCCGACGAGGACATGTCGGACGCGCTCGAGCTGCTGCTCTTCGCCGGCGCGGCAGGGCCGGACGGCGACCGCCGACAGTTCGAGCGCTCGATGACGCAGATCGACCGCAATATCGCCGACCGTCTGCTGATCCTGCGGCGGCGGCGCGAGCGGCTCGAACGGCAGGTCGCGAGCGCCGAGGCCGAGCGCAACCGCGCCATCGGCGCGCAGGAGCGCACCGCGGCCGAGGAGCGCCTGGCGAAG
>JBFXEP010000072.1:0-10105 GCA_050179995.1 Hyphomicrobium sp. | reverse complement strand
GTGCGGCGCCAGTAGTCCTGGATGTAGATGATGCCGGTGCGGCCGAAGATCTTGGGATAGAACTCGGCGGCGTCGGCGCCCACGAATTTCTCGGTCGGCCCGATGCCGGCGATGCTGGCGCGGGCGATGCCGTTGGCGAGCTGGTTGGCATTGATGAAGTGCATCTCAGTACGCGGGTGCACCGAGCAGTGGGAGATGCCCGAGAGCTGCGAGGGCTGCACGCCCGCGCGGCGCAGCGCGACCCCCATGCGGATGGCGCACTGGTTCGAGAACACCGGAAAGCCCAAGAGCACGGGCTGGCCTTCGAGATTGGTCAGATTATGCGGCGCGATGCACGGCATCATCACGCTCTCATTGATCGGATGACCGCGCCATAGATCGCTGAATTCAATCATGAAACGCTTCCCTACATCGATCCCTTGGTGCGCCCGGCCCTGCGCGCCCCGTCCCCCTCCCGGCCGCCGCGGGGACTATAGGGCGGAGGCTCGAAATTGGCCAGCCAATCCCCCTCCGCGGCTCGGGAATCGGGGCCCCGTGTTACCTATTTTCCGGTCGGCGGTCCTTCGGGCGGGGCCGCGCCAGCGGGGCACGCGATGAGCATACGGACCATCACGGTGAACGACCGCATGCAGCGGGGCTACCGTTACCGGTGCACCGAGGCGATCGGGCGCAATTTCGACCCCGACTTCCGCCCGGAGCTCACGCCCGGCGAGATGCTCAAGCTCGGCGTCTTCGGCGGCAAATACATGACCGACTGCCGCGACGAGTTTCCCGCGATCTGGTTCAGGGGCGCGAAGCTCTCGCCCGAGGGCAGGAACCCGGCGCTCAACTTCTTCGGCGTCGATGCCAGCCAGCCGCTCGCCGAGTGGCGCCGCAAGGGATGGATCCATCCCGACGATCCGCGCGGCTGGTTCCAGTGGTACTGCCGCTACACCCTGGGCCGGCGCATGCACGACGAGGACGCGCGGCAAATCGGACGCTGGACAGCGATGCGGCGGCACATCCGCCAGATCGAGCGCAATTGCGAACCGGGCGACCCCTGGTGCCGTCCGCGCCAGCGCCAAGCGCTGCTGCACTGGGCATATGACAGCCGGAAGATTTGACGGGGGGAGCGGGCAGGGGGCAGCACAGGTCATGGCATCGGGCTTCAGGCATCAATCGGCAACCTCGCGGCGTGAAGACCCGAGGAGATACATGTCGCTCGCATGCCTTCGGCACACCTTTGCTTGCATGCCTTCGGCATGACGAGGGTGCGGAGCGGCGGGGCGCCGCGAATGGATTTTGTTGAGCGGTGCCGTCGCCGCTCCGCGCAGGATTTTGGGAGGCCCCGCTCACACTCCTCGATGGCGCCGGCCCGTTTCCGGAGCCGGCACTCGAGAAGCGGCCGAGCAACCTTCGAGGGCGAGGTTCCTTCCGTGCTCGCGCACGGCCTACTGACGCCCAATCTGCGCACAAGCTGCGTGGCTTGCGGCCGACCTGCTCTCCATCTCACGCAACCAGCGACGCCTCGCGAGCGCGCCCCTCGTGACGAGGTGGGATGGGGGTAGGATAGGGGCGCGAGGGGGAGAGGGGATAAGTGGGGAGTGGAGTGGATGGCCGCTTCTGACCCGAAGCGGACATTCGCTGGCTTGATCAACTCGCCGTCCGCCCCAATCGGCTAATGGCTTCCGCCAAAGACAAACGGCTTTGCGTCTTCGAGCTGGCCCGTCACGTTACCATTGAGCGAGAAAATTCGGCTTTCAACCGCGAGCGCGAGTTCCTGACTGCCCTCACTGAAATCGAGCTTGTCGTAGTCGACCCAGACGACGTTAGGCGCAAAGGTGCTTTCGAAAAAGTACCGCCCGCCGGTCAGGTCTATAACGGTCCGGAAGATCGTGTTGGCGACGTTGGGCTTGTCCGGATCGGCCGCGCCGAACGGCACCGATACGTTGCGCATGACGCTGAGGATGTAGGCGGCCCCGACGTCTCGGTTCGCCGGCTCAGGAAGCGCGTTAACGTAGTAGGCCGCGCGCACGAAGCGATCGCTCGGCGTCCGCTCGCCGGGAAGCGGCTTGTCACCGCCGAAGGAGCGATACTGCTTCAGGTTCTCGATCTGCTTGTCGTAGGTCGGCTCGTTCGTCATGACGGTAAAGCGCCGATCATGGTACAGGTTGAGCTTCCCGCCCGTGTATTCGAGCACAGATGAATCGCCGGTTTTGTCTTCCAGCGATAAATGCAACATGCTTTCCCTGCCGTTCGGAAGTACGACCGGAACAATTTGCAAATCGCTGGTGCGCATGGCCTCGACCGCTTCGGCGACCGTCGCATAATTATCGAGGAAATACTGCACCCACTGCAAGATATTCAGTCCGGGGCGCCTAGGATCGCGGGTGCCAAAATCCGTATCGCCAGCGAGAAAAAGCAGATGCGCGCTCAACCCTTGCTCGTTCACGCCTTCATGTGTGCCGATGTCATAGCCGGTTATGACGAGGCTGCCGTATTTAGAGGTCCAGCGAAGCGGGTTCTCGGCGATCGGTGAAACACGCTCCTGTCCTCGCGGAAACTTGCGGAGGGTGCTGTTTGCCTTCTCAGTCCAGTCCTGGGTCCGCCCCACAAACACTTGACCGGCCTTCGTCGTCCAAAGCGCCCGGCTGCAGGCCTCGACGTCCGCGGCAGGAACGGCAAGAACGGAAACAAGAACGATCGCGGAGATGATGCTTTTGGCTCGCATCGGAGATCCCTTTGGCTACCTTGCCGGTTCGCAGCCCAAGCTAAACGATTTGTGCGATGGACGACTATACGGACACGCCGCGTTCCTTAACGAGGGTGCGGGCGACGATGGCAGCTATGGTTCGTCAGATGGCAGACCCACTCGTTGGCGTGGCAATCGCCGTCCGCTTCTGGCCCATAGCCGACTTAAAGTGCAGGCCTACTCCCCCCGCTTCTTCCGCAGGCCGTCCCAATAGGCGAGCCGCTTCGCGATCTCGCGCTCGAAGCCGCGCTCGGGGGGATCGTAGAATTTCGGGCGGCGCTTGAACTCGTCGGGGAAGTAGTTCTGTCCTGAAAAAGCGTCCGGCTGGTCGTGGTCGTAGAGGTAGCCGTCACCGTAGCCCTCGTCCTCCATGAGCTTGGTCGGCGCGTTGAGGATGATCTTCGGCGGCGCGAGAGACCCGTGCTCCTTGGCGGCGCGCATGGCGGCCTTGTAGGCCACATAGTTGGCGTTCGACTTCGGAGCGGTGGCCACGTAGATGACGGCCTCCGCCAGCGCCAGCTCGCCCTCGGGGCTGCCGAGGAAATCGAACGCGTCCTTGGCGGCGTTGGCGACGACGAGCGCCTGCGGGTCGGCGAGGCCGATGTCCTCCACCGCCATGCGCACGATGCGGCGCGCGAGAAAGAGCCGGTCCTCGCCCCCGTCGAGCATGCGGCAGAAATAATAGAGCGCCGCGTCGGGGTCGGAGCCGCGCACGGCCTTATGCAACGCCGAGATGAGGTTGTAGTGCCCCTCGCGGCTTTTGTCGTAGATCGGCGCGCGGCGCTGCACGAGCTTGACCAGCGCCTCGCGGTCGAGCGCCTTGGCGCCGGGCTTGACGGTGGCGAGCACCTCCTCCGCCAGATTGAGGATGGCGCGGCCGTCGCCATCCGCCATGCCCTTCAGGGCCTCGCGGGCGTCGGCGTCGAGGGGGAGCGCGCGGCCCTCCTCGGTCTCGGCGCGTTGGGCGAGGTCTTCGAGCGCGTCGTCGTCGAGGCGGTTCAGCGTCAGCACGGACGCGCGCGAGAGCACCGCGGCGTTGATCTCGAACGACGGGTTCTCGGTCGTGGCGCCGACGAGCGTGATGGTGCCGTCCTCCATGTAGGGCAGGAAGCTGTCCTGCTGGGAGCGGTTGAAGCGGTGAATCTCGTCGATGAAGAGCAGCGTGCCGCGGCCCTGCTCGCGGCGCGCCTTGGCGCGGTCGAAGGCTTTGCGCAGCTCGGCGACGCCGGAGAAGATGGCCGAGAGCTGCTCGAACTCGAGGTTGGTCTCGTCGGCGAGCAGGCGGGCGATGGTGGTCTTGCCGCAGCCGGGCGGGCCCCACAGGATGAGGCTCGGCAGGCGGCCGGCGGCGAGGAAGCGCGTCAGCGTGCCCTCGGGTCCGACGAGATGCGGCTGGCCGGCGACCTCGGACAGTTTCGTGGGGCGCAGCCTATCGGCGAGCGGGCGCGGGGCGCCCTTCTCAAGGCCGGCAGCTTCGAAGAGATTGGTCATGGGCGGATGTTAGAGACTTTCGCATCCGGATTGAAGCGCGGCCCCTGGGTCCCGGCACTGCGTGGCGCCGCTGCCGCGCGACCCCGCGCCCCAACCGGGGGAAGAGTTCCCCCGGAGCCCCTCCTTCTTTGATGAATACGTCGGTCGGCCGATTTGCACTAGCCCGGGACTTGGAGATTGAAGACCTTGTCGCCGCGGCGCACGGCGACGAGCCACATGCGCTGGCGCGCGCCCAGGAGCCCGTCGAGATCGGCGACGGTCGCGACCTTCGTCTGGTTGATCTCGACGATGATGTCACCCGGCTGGAAGCCGAGACGGGCCGCGGTCGACGCGCGGCGCACCGACACCACCACGACGCCGTCCGCGTCGTCGATGCCGAGCTCGTCGGCGACGCCGGGCAGGATGTTCGACACGCGCGCGCCATCGAGCGGATGCTGGCCGGCGAGATTGCGCACGTCGTCGCGGCCGGGCTGAGGGGCCGCCGCCAGAGTCAGCTCGAGCGTCTGGGGCTGGCCCTTGCGGATGACGCCGATCTTCACCGTGCTGCCGATGCCGCGCGTCGTGAGACGATACTGCACGGCGCGCGCGTCCGCCGCCTCGAAGCCGTCCACGCCGACGATGACGTCGCCGGCCGTGAGGCCCGCGCGCGCGGCCGGGCCGCTATCGGACACGCGGGCGACGACGGCGCCGGCGATGCGGTCGAGGCCGAGGCCCTCCGCCACCTCGCGGGTCACGGTCTCGAGGCGCGCGCCGAGCCATGGGCGCTCCACCTTGCGGCCCTCGGCGGCGCCTTGCACGTAGAGCCGCACGAGGTTCGAGGGGATGGCGAAGCCGATGCCCTGCGAGCCGCCCGACTGGGAGAAAATCATGGTGTTGATGCCGACCAGCTTGCCCGACATGTCGATCAGCGCGCCGCCCGAGTTGCCGGGGTTGATGGCGGCGTCGGTCTGGATGAACACCTGGGCGTCGGAGTTGCCGATCTCGCTCCTGGCCAGCGCCGAGACGATGCCGCTCGTCACCGTCTGGCCGACGCCGAACGGGTTGCCGATGGCGAGCACCATGTCGCCCACCTCGAGGGTGTCGGAGTCCTCGAGCTCCAAGGTCGGGAAGCGGTGGTCGCCGTTCTCGATCTTGAGGATGGCGATGTCGGTCTTGTCGTCCTGGGTCAGCACCTTGGCGTCGAACTCGCGCTTGTCGGCGAGGGCGACGCGGATCTCGGTCTCGCCGCGGCCGCGAATGACGTGCGTGTTGGTGACGACGATGCCGTCGGGGCTGACGATGACGCCCGAGCCGAGCGAGCTCTGGATGCGCTCGGACGGCTGGCCGAAGGCATCGCCGAAGAACTGGCGGAAGAAGGGATCGGCGGCGAACGGCGACGAGAAGGTCTGCACGCGCCGCTGGACGTAGACGTTGACGACGGCGGGCGCCGCCTTGCGCACGATGGGGGCGAACGAGTATTGCGCGACCTCGCGGGAGGGTGGGACCTCCTTGGTCGCCGGCGCGGTCTCCTTGGGAAACAGGTTGTCGAGGAACTGCGCCCTCGCCTCCTCCCGCCCGAGGCTCGTGGCGGCCAGGATGCCCAGCAGGCCGGCCCCCAGAAGAGCGGCGAATTCCCTTGTCCTCAGCGGCATGCGTCCGGTTCCTGTGCGAATAACCCGCCGCAGGATATAGGACAGTGCCCGGCCGGGCGGAAGGCATCGCGCAGCACTCAGCGGCCGCGACCTTCTGCCTTGCGATTATGTAATGAATCTAGCGCGTCGCGACCTGACAGGATCGCGCACAAAAGAGTCCCTCATCCGCCCTTTCAGGGCACCTTCTCCCGTCCCGGGAGAAGGAAGAGCTTCTTTCCTGTCCCGGGACGGGAGAGGATGCCCGTCGAGCCGAAGGCCGACAGGCAGGTGAGGGACCTGTCGGACCAATCGCCCGCGGCCGGCTAGCGCGGCATGGCCGAGCGATAGGCGGCGGGCGACCACAATCCGGCGTCGGCATAGGTGCGGCCTGGCTCGGAGCGGTAGCCTGCCGGGGCCGGGGCCGAAGGCGCGCGCGGCGTCCAGCGTTGGCCAGCCCGGTTGCCAGCCTGGTTGTATGCGGCGTATTCGCGCGCCGACACCTCGCGCTCGACGGCGGCAATGTCGCGCCCGCGACCGCTGTTCCAGGAGCGGCTGGCGATGAACTCACGCTCGCGGGCGTCGCTGCCGTTGAGCGGCGCGGGGCCCGCATAGCGCACCCGGACCTGGCCAGTGCCGCGGCCGCGCAATCCGAGCGCGTCGGCCGACGCCTTGGAGAGGTCGATCATGCGGTCGCCCACGTAGGGGCCGCGGTCGTTGACGCGCACGAGGATGGTGCGGTCGTTGGAGAGGTTGGTGACATAAGCGTAGCTCGGCAGCGGCAGCGTCGGATGCGCCGCGGTCAGCGCGTGCATGTCGAACACCTCGCCGTTGGCCGTGTGGCGCCCGTGGAAATCGCTGCCGTACCACGAGGCGACGCCGACGCGGTCGTACTCGGGCTGCTCGCGCGGCTGGTACCAGCGTCCGCCGACCTGGTAGGGATCGCCCACCTTGTAGCGCCCGCCGCCCTTGGGGATGCGCTCGCCGTCGGCGGCGACGCGGCGGCTCGCCGAGACGCCCCATTTGGATTCGGGGAACATCGGGCTCGCCCCGCTCGATGCGACGCCCTGCGAGGACGCGCATCCGCCAAGCGCGGCAAGGCTGCCCGCCAGCGCGAGCGCCAGCACGGGTTTCAATGCCCAAGGGCCTGCATATGATTGGAGACGGGCACGCATGTGCCCAGGCGCGCGTGCGCCTTCGCCGTCGATACGCGACATACTCTACGCCATCCCGTGGGCTCCTTGACGGAGCCTTACCTGCCTAGCCGCCCGCGGACGCCGCTTGTTGGCGCGGTCTTCCCCACGAGCCGATGCAGAATGGCAGAGACGGCTTGCGATCCCGTTAAGTTGCCGGCTTCGCGCCCTATTTTGCCTTTTGGTAACCACTCCTTGAGGTGCCGGCGGCGACTGTGTAGCTTCCAGCGCCTCGCGGACGCGCACGTCGCGCGAGGCCTCATGGAGGGGTGGTCGAGTGGTTTAAGGCACCGGTCTTGAAAACCGGCGTGGGTGCAAGCCCACCGTGGGTTCGAATCCCACCCCCTCCGCCATTGTTGCGCTCACGCGCCCGGGGGCGCTCCGCGGGGGCGGCGCTAAGCGCCGGGTCGCCTTGCTCCCGAGCCCTGCGGGCCATGTTTGCGCTCACGCGCCGATAGGCGCTCCGCGGGGGCGGCGCTAAGCGCCGGGTCGCCTTGCTCCCGAGCCCTGCGGGCCATGTTTGCGCTCACGCGCCGATAGGCGCTCCGCGGGGGCGGCGCTAAGCGCCGGGTCGCCTTGCTCCCGAGCGCTTCGCGCTTCGTCGAGCTTCGCGCTCACGCGCCGATAGGCGCTCCGCGGGGGCGGCGCTAAGCGCCGGGTCGCCTTGCTCCCGAGCGCTTCGCGCTTCGTCGAGCTTCGCGCTCACGCGCCCATAGGCGCTCCGCGGGGGCGCTGCACGCGTTTCACTTTCCCGCGTCGCTTGGCACGGTCCAGATCTTCGCCGTGCCGTCGAGCGAGGCGGTGAGGATGGTGCGGCTGTCCGGGCTGAACTCGGCCATTTCAACCGCTTTCTCGTGTCCGTCGAGGGACGCGATCAGGGCGCCTGAGCCGGCGTCCCACAGGGCTGCCCGGTTGTCGTGCGCGGCGGTCACGACCTTCGTGCCGTCGCCGCTGAACTCGACGCTGCTGATGAGGCGTCGGTGCGCGCCCTGCATGGTCGCAAGCAGCGCGCCGGTCTTCGCGTCGTAGACGCGCGCCATCTTGTCGGCCGATCCGATGATCACCCGCGTGCCGTCCCGGCTGAAGTCCGTGCAGCGCACCGCGCGCGTCGGCCCTGTCAGCGCCACCAAAAGCGCACCCGTCTTGGCGTCCCAGATCTTGGCCGACTTGTCGCTCGAGGCCGTGACGACGCTGCTGCCGTCCGGGCTGAAGCGCGCCATGGCGATCATGCTCTCGTGGCCGGCGATGGTGAGGAGGATCGTGCCGCTGGCCGCGTCGAAGATGCGCGCCTTGGTGTCGCTCGATGAGGTCAGGACCGTCTTGCCGTCGGTGCTGAACGTTGCCCCCGTCAGCCACTCCTCGTGCCCGGCGAGCGTCGCGACCTTGGTGCCCTTCGTATCCCAGACGATGGCGGTCTTGTCGTGCGAGGCGGTGACGATGCGATCGCCGCTCGGGCTGAACGAGATCTGCTCGATCATGGCCTGATGGCCGACGAGATCGGCGGTATGGGCACCCGTCCCGGCGTTCCACAGCATCGCCATACCGTCGCGCGTGGCGGTGGCCAGCAGCTTGCCGTCCGGGCTGAACGCCACGCAGCGCACGCCCTCGGCGAAGCCCGTGAGCGAGAGCAACTGAGCGCCCGTCTTCGTGTCCCAGATGCGCACCGTGCGGTCCGTGGACGCGGTGACGACGCGGCTGCCGTCAGGGCTGAAATGGGCAACCGTAAGGTCCGATGCGTGCCCCGTGAGCGTAAGCTGCACCAGCGAGGCCGGCTCCGCGTTGCAACGGCATGGCACCCCCGCCGCAACCCCGAGCGCCACGAGCCCGGCGAGCGCGAGCCTCATACGCGGTCCTGCCATCATCATGTGGGCCTCCATCGTCTCACCTCAGCGGTTGCCACGTGGGATCGTCAAATCGCTGCGGATAGCGGGCGAGCGCCTCACTGACACGGAGGATGCCGTCGATCGGCGTGACGTCGCCGCCCCGGCCAGCGACCGCTTCCGCGCCGGAGGCGATGTCGGCGAGCAAGGCGTCAAGATCGGGCTTGGCGGCAGGCGGCACGTCGGCGCCGGTCCTGATGCGATCGACCTCGCGCGCGATCTCCTCCGCGAACTTGACCGCGCTCGCCGGCGGCATGCGCCGGTGCGTGACGAGCGTGTGGTTGTCGAGCGTTGCCTTGCGGATGGCGGCCATCGCCGAGCGGAGCACTTCACCGGTCGGCCATTGCGCGTCGGCCGCGGACGCCACCAATGCGCCGAGCGTCGCCGCGCCAGCAATACTCAGGGCCGCGGCGAGCAGCGCCAAAACTCGCGCTCCATGTCGAGGTCGCCGCGCCATGGCGTCACGGTTTCACGAGAATGCCCCACGGCAGGCGTCCGACCGGCACCGATTTCTCGGGTTTGAGGGTTGCCACGTCGACAATCGTCATGTCGTTGGTGAGGCCGTTTGCGACATAGAGCTTGGCGCCATCGGGCGAGAGCGCCATGTGCCAGGGGCGCTGGCCGACGAGGATGTACCCCTTGATGGCGTAGGTCGCCACATCGACCACCGCCACGCGGTTGGCCGGCCCCAGCGCCACGAAAGCGGTCGCGCCGTCCTTCGTGAACCGCACGCCGACCGGCTGAACGAGCTCCTTGCGCACGCCCGGGATCTCGAAGCCGAACTTCTTCACGACCTTGCGCGTCTCCGGATCGATCACCGCCACCGTGCCGCCGATCTCGGCCGACACCCAGACGTGCTTGCCGTCGCGCGTGAACTCGGCGACGCGCGGGCGCGTATCGACGAGCACGTTGGCCGTCACCTTGAAGGTGGCGTTGTCGATGAAGTGCGCCATGCTCGTCTGCTCGGAGGTGGCGACGGTGTATTTGTTGTCGCGCGAGACCGCCATGCCCTCGGGCTCGACGCCGACCGGGATCTCGGCCAGCACCTTGCCGCTCCCGCGCTCGAGGACGGTGACGTAGCCCTCGTCCTCGTTGGCGATGTAGATGCGCTCGCCGGAGGGATCCACGTCGAGCAGCTCGGGATCGGGACCGGATTCGAGCGTCCGCGTGATCTCGAGCGTCTCGGTGTCGACCACATCCAGC
>JBFXEP010000071.1:0-10148 GCA_050179995.1 Hyphomicrobium sp. | reverse complement strand
GACGCCGATCGAGCCCGTGAGCACGATCTCCTGGCCGGCGATCTTGATCGGCGAGCGCAGCGAGCGGCGGATGCGCTCGGCGTGCTGCGCGAGCTCCGCCACCGGCTGGTCGGCGAGCAGCATGAGCGCGAAGCGGTCGCCCGCGATGCGCGCCAGCGTGTCGTTGGGTCCGAGGTGGCGCTGCAGGCGGCGCGCGATAGTGAGCAAGAGGCTGTCGCCCAGCACCAGCCCCAGCGACGAGTTGAGGCTCGTGAACTTGTCGATGTCGATGATGAGCACCGTCGGCCGGATCTGCGGCTCCGACTTGGCGCGCGCCATCGACACCTGCAGCCGGTCGAGCAAGAGCTCGCGGTTGGGAAGCCCGGTCAGGCTGTCGTGCACGGCATCATGCAGCAGCCGCTCCTGCGCGCGCTTCGCATCGGTGACGTCGCGGATGAGACCGATGCACTTGAACGAGCGCGGATCTGCGCCGGGCACGCCGGCCGCCTCGAGCTCGAACCAGCGGTAGTTGTTGTCGGCCTGGCGCAGGCGGAAATCGCAGCACACCTTGCCGTCGCGCCGCTCCTGCACCGTGAACAGGGCGAGCCGGAAGCGCTCGCGGTCGGAAGGATGCAGGTGGCGCAGGAAATCGTCGGTGCGCGTCGAGAGATCACCCGGAGAAAGCCCGAGCAGAACCTCGACGGCGTTGCTGACCTTGACCTCGTCGCGCCGCGCGTTCCATTCCCACACCGCGGCGCCGGACGCCTCGACGGCGATGGAGCGCGCCTGCAGCTCCGAGGGCGCCGCGCCATAGACCGGCTCGACCGATCGGAAGGCGTATTGCGTCACCGTGAAGCCGATCGAGAGCAGGATCAGCACCAGGCCCGACACGAGGCCGAACACCACGACATCGCCCGAGATCTTGCCCGTGAGCGCCACGGCGGCGCCGAAGATCCACACCAGGAACAGGATCCACGTCGGGATGAGCGACAGCGCGCGGTCCTGCCCGCGCAGCGCCAGGAACAGGATCAGCCCCGTCCCGGTGAGGCCGATGAACAGGAACGACAGCCGCGCGAACGTCGCCGCGAGCCTGGGATCGATGATCGCCACCGCGACGAGCGAGAACTGCGCCAGCAGCCACACCGTGATCAGCATGCGGATCAGGCCGTGCCACAGCGCAAGCCTGAGGAACACGTGCAGGAACACGACCAGGCTCGCCGCGAGCGCCGCCTCGGCCCCCGCGCGATAGACGGCGTTGGCCTCGGGCTTCAGCGAGAACAGCTTGTGGAAGAAGCCGAAGTCGACGCAGAGGTAGGCGAGCGCGCACCAGGCGACGAGCGCCGCGGCGGGAAACACCAGCTTGTGGTTGGCCGCGAAGATGGCGGTGAGGAAGATCGCCAGCAGACCCGTGAGGCCGAGCAGCACGCCGTTGAAGAGCTGGCGATCCGAGATCTTGATTTCGTAGTCGAGCGGCTTCCAGAGGTAGAGCCGCGTGAAACGCTCGCTCGAGAGCTCGGCGACATAGGTGATGGTCTGCCCCGGCTCGAGCGTGATGCGGAATACGTCCGCCCGGTCGCTCTTGATGCGCTCCGGCACGAAGCCGATCGACGGCGTCACCGCCTCGATGCGCTGCGCGTCGAGATCCGGCCACACGACACCGGACCCGATGACGCTGTAACGCTCGGCGGAAAGCCAGCGCTCGACCGGCTTGTCGGTGGGATTGGTCAGCGCGAAGGCCACCCAGTTCGGATTGGTGCCTGGCGTGGCCGCCGGCACGGTGATGCGCCCAGCAAGCCCGTCGGCGCCGGCCGCGGTCTCCACCTGCAGGCTGTCGCCGCGCGATTCGTAGAGGTCGCCGAGCGTCGTGATCTCGACGCGTCCCTGATCCGAGCCGATCTCGATCGCCTTGAGCGCCAGCGCCTGGTCCGGCAGCGCGAGGAGCCCCGCGAGCACGCCAACCAGCACCAGCGCCAGCTGCAACGCGCCCGCCCGGACGGCAAACGACCGGCACCTGCCGAGGAAGCCAGGTCTCACGGCTTGACCTCCCGGGTCATCCAATCCTCGGCCAGCATCGCGAACAGGAGATGGTCCTGCCAGGCGCCGTTGATTTTGAGATAGCGCCGCGCGAGCCCTTCCTCCGCGAAACCGGCGCGCCGCAAGAGCGCCACCGAGCGCGCATTGGTGGGTTGCGCCGCCGCCTCGACGCGATGCAGGCGGAGCGGCTCGAAGCCATGCTGCAGCACGGTGCGCACGGACGCGCTCATGAGCCCGCGTCCGACATATGGCAGCCCGAGCCAATAGCCGAGCATCGCCGACTGCGTCACGCCGCGGCGCACGTTGGAGAGCGTGACGCCGCCGATCAGCCGGTCGCCCTCGGACTCGAAGGCGAGGAACGCATAGCCGAGGTCGTCGCGCGCCTCGCGCTGGTAGTGCTTGATCCTGCGCCGGTAGGCGGCCTTCGTAAGGTCGTCGCGCGGCCAGGCCGGCTCCCACGGCACGAGATGCGCGCGGCTCTGCGCGCGCAGCTCCGCCCACGGCGCGTAGTCGCCGCTGAGCGGCGGGCGCAGCCACACGCCGCGGCCCTGGATGACCGCCCATTCCGAAGAGTTTCCGGCCCTCAGGAACGCCATCAGGCTGTCTTCGCCTCCGCGTTGACCACGCCCTTTGCCATCCGTTGCCCCGCCAGCGTCGCGAGCTTCTGCGAAGCCTTGCCGGCACCGACCACGGCCACCGACGCCGGACCCGCCGCGAGATGCTTCGCGAAGTGTCCGACATCCTCGATCGTCACCGCATCGACCCTCTGCACGAGCTCATCGCTGCCGATAATTCGTCCGTAAGCTAACATATGCCGCGCCATCTGCTCGGCGCGCGCCGACGATGACTCGAGACTCATTAGCAGCCCGGCCTTGAGCTGGGCTTTCGCCCGTCCGAGCTCGGCCGCCGAGGGACCGTTCCGCCCCACGTCATCGAGCTCGCCGCCCGTCACATCGATGAGGCTGGCCATCGTTCCGGTCCCCGTCGCCGCGTGCACCGCGAGGAGCCCCGTATCCGCCAGGCCCCATGCGGAAGAATAGATCGAGTAGCAGAGGCCACGCTTCTCGCGGGCCTCCTGGAACAGACGGGACGACATGCCCCCGCCGAACAGGCCCGAGAACACCTGGGCCGTCAAATATTGAGGATCACGGAAGGACGGCCCCTCGAACGCGAGCGCGAGGTGGCTTTGCTCGAAACGCTTGTGATGCCAGCGAATGCCGCCCCGGTAGTGTGCCCGATCCTCCCCCACAATCTTTGCGTCAGTGAGCCCCCCGAATAGGGCTTCAGCGTGGCGAACCAGTGGCGCGTGCCGGATTGCCCCCGCCGCAGAAAGCACCATCCGCTGGGGCCGATAGTGGCATTCGAGGAAGCGGCTGAGGTCGGCCGGCGCGAAGCGGCGCACGTTGGCGGCAGGACCCAGGATCGTGCGTCCCACGGCCTGCTCGGGGTAGGCCGCCTCGTTCAGGAGCTCGAAGGCGATGTCCTCCGGCATGTCGCGCACGCCCGCGATCTCCTGCAGGATCACCTCGCGCTCCCGCTCCAGCTCGTCCGGAGAAAACCTCGAATTGAGCAGAATGTCGGCGAGCAGCTCCAGCGCCACCCCCTCGTCGCCCTTGAGCACGCGGGCGAAATAGGCCGTCGTGTCGAGCCCGGTGGCCGCGTTGAGCTCGCCACCCACCGCCTCGATCTCCTCCGCGATCTCCCGCGCCGTGCGCGAGGCCGTGCCCTTGAAGGACATGTGCTCGAGGAGATGCGAGATGCCGTTCTCCTCGGGGCTCTCGTGCCGCGAGCCGACGCCGACCCAGATCCCGAGCGAGGTCGTCTCGAGATGCCCCATGGTGTGCGAGACGACGGTCAGTCCGTTGCCGAGCCGCGTGATCTCTTCTGTCATGGGACGCTCGCGGACGAGGCGCGCGCAACGTCCGCCACGAAGCGCTTGACGGCGGCGAGGTCGTTGTCGAGCACCGGGAAGCGCTCGGGCGAGGTCATCAGCGAGGCGAAGTGCGGCGGCAGCGGCGGCCGCACGCCCGTGATCCGCTCAATGGCGTCGGGGAACTTGGCGGGATGCGCTGTCGAGAGCACGACGCCCGGCACGTCCGCAGGCAGATCATCCTCCCGCTCGAGCGCGACGAGCCCGCACGCCGTATGCGGGTCCATGAGGTAGCCGCTCGCCGCCTGCGTGCGCCGGATGGCGTCGGCAACGTCCGCTTCGCTCGCCGAAGAGGCACCGAAGTCGCGCGCGAAGGGCGCCGCGCAGGGCCCGAGTTCGAACCGCCCCCCTTGCGCCAGCGCGCCCATGGCGCCGCGGATGAACGCCGCGTCCCGACCGGAGGCCTCGAACAGGTAGCGCTCGAAGTTGGACGAGATCTGGATGTCCATGGAGGGCGAGGAAGTCTCGACCACGCCGCGCATCTCGTAGACGCCGGTCGCATGCGCGCGCGGCAGGATGTCGTTGGCGTTGGAGGCGATGACGAGGCGCGCGATCGGAAGCCCCATGCGCTTCGCCACCCAGCCGGCCAGGATGTCGCCGAAGTTGCCGGTCGGTACCGAGAACGCGATCTCCCGCGCGGGCGCCCCGAGCGCCACCGCCGCGACGAAGTAATAGGTCACCTGCGCCACGATGCGCGCCCAGTTGATCGAGTTGACGCCCGAGAGACTGAGCCCGTCGCGGAAGGCGTGATCGTTGAACATCGCCTTCACGAGCGCCTGGCAGTCGTCGAACGTGCCCTTGATGGCGACCGCGTGCACGTTGGCTTCCGCGGGCGTCGTCATCATGCGCCGCTGCACGTCCGAGACGCGCCCGTCCGGAAAGAGGATGATGACGTCGACGCGCTGCGAGGAGCGGAACGCCTCGATGGCCGCCCCTCCCGTGTCGCCCGAGGTCGCCCCGACGATGGTCGCGCGCGCTCCCCGCCGCACGAGCGCATGATCCATGAGCCGGGCGAGAAGCTGCATCGCCACGTCCTTGAAGGCGAGCGTCGGTCCGTGGAAAAGCTCGAGCACCCAGCGGTTGCGGTCGATCTCGACCAAGGGCGTCACCGCCGGATGATCGAAGCGCGCATAGGCGTCGCGCGTCATGGCCGCGAGCGTCTCCGCATTTATCGAGCTGCCGGCGAACGGCGCCAGCACCGCCGCCGCAACCTCGGCAAAGGGCTTCCCGGCGAAGGCGGCGATGGTCGCCTCGGAGAAGGCCGGCCAGGTCTCGGGCACATACAGCCCGCCGTCGCGCGCGAGGCCAGAGAGCAGCACGTCCTCGAAGCTGAGGTGAGCCGCCTCGCCGCGGGTGGAGATGTACGTCACGAGCCTGTTGTCCTGGGTTGTAGGAGCGTCGACAGCCGACAACTGACGACGCCCGAAGTCAATTTATAACTGACCAGTTGTTCGTGTCCGCTGTAAAGCCCCGCTCGCAGCGGATCAAGCACGCGCCGCCTTACGCCTGATGCGGCCCCCTGAGCCGCGTCCAGGCAAACGCGGCGAATACCGCTAGCAGTGTCGCCGCGAGGCCGAGCCACGTCAGCGCGTACTCGAGGTGCCGGTTCGGCAGGTCGACGAGCGTCGCATGGCCTTTTGGCCACCCGCCTGGCGCCGCGTCCTCCGCATCGAGCAACACGGCGAGCGGCCTGTGGTCGGCTCCGGAATACGCCGAGCCAAAGAGCCCGGCATAATCGCGCCAGAACCAGAGGTTCGCCTTGACGTCGTTGTCGGGCGTGAACGTGCCCTTGTGGCCCGGCCCACGCATCAGCCCGACCACCTCGATCTCGCCCTCGGTCTGGCCCTGCGGCCGCTTGGCGGGGTCCTGGAGACTTTCCGGCACGAAGCCGCGATTGACGAACAGCACGGCGTCGCTGCCTGCGATCTCGAGCGGCGTATAGACGTGGTAGCCGGGACCGAGGCTCGCGTCCGGCGCATAGAAATAGCGCTCCTTGTCGTGCGCGTAGCGACCGCGCACGCGGGCGCGCATGTATTCGAAGCCGAGCTCGTTGTCGTGCGTCGTGCTGTAGGCATTGACGAGATCGACGGGCGGCTCCGACGCGCGCGCCGCGATCGTCGCCAGCAGGTTCTCCTTCCACGCCTTGCGCTCGAGCTGCCAGAACCCGAGACCCAGCAGGATGGCGAGCGCGACAAGCGTCATCGCCGCAGCCGGAACGAGACTTCTAGCAGTGCTCGGCTCACGCGGCGTGCCGGTCGCGATCATGAGCTCAATCCTTGGCCAACCGGCCCTCTTCCGCCTTGTGCGTCCACTGCAGCGCGATGAGGATCGCCTTGAGGAAGCGCAGCAGAATGAACGCCAGCAGCGGCGTCACGATGCCCCACAGCACGACATGCACCCACACGGGCGGCTCGTAGCGGAACTCGACGAACAGCGCCCCGCCAAGCACGACGAAGCCCAGGATCAGGATGGCGAACACGGCGGGACCGTCGCCCGTGTCGATGAACTTGTAGTCGAGCCCGCACTTTTCGCAGCCGGGGCGCAGCATCAGCCCGTTGTGGAACAGGGAGCCGCGCCCGCAGCGTGGACAGCGCGCGAGCACGCCGGCGATCACAGGATTGATGCCGCGATCGTGAGACTCGTGACCACTGCTTCCCGGCATGGCGTCTCCTTGTAAAAGGCGAAGGGGGTCGGGCTCAAGTCCCGACCCCCAGATAATAGCTCAATTCGCTGATCTCCAGGCTTCTAGTGCCCGGCACCCGCGTGGGCACCCGCGCCCCAGACGTAGATGGCGGCGAACAGGAACAGCCACACCACGTCGACGAAGTGCCAGTACCAGGCTGCCGCCTCGAAGCCGAAGTGCTGCTGCGGCGTGAAGGCGCCGCGGATCGCCCGTACGAGGCACACCAGCAGGAATATCGTGCCGATGATCACGTGCGCGCCATGAAAGCCCGTCGCCATGAAGAACGACGAGCCGTAGCCGTGCCCGGCGAAGCTGAACTGGGCGTGCATGTACTCGTAGGCCTGGAAGGCCGTGAAGATCATGCCGAGGATCACGGTCGCGACCAGCCCGAGCACGAGGCCGCGACGGTCGTTCTTGAGCAGCGCGTGGTGCGCCCAGGTGACCGTGCAGCCGGACGACAGCAGGATCAGCGTATTGACGAGCGGGATGCCCCAGGGATCGAAGGTGCCCTTGAAGTAGCCGTTCGCCGGTGCGCCGGTCGCGGGAATGACGGCTTCCGTTGCGTCCACCGGCACCGGTGGCCACTGCCCGCCGAAGAGCGTGTTCCGCTGCACCATGCCGACCATCTCGTTGCTGATGCCGTCGATCGCGTGCACGTCGGCCGGGAACAGGGCGAAGTCGAAGTAGGCCCAGAACCACGCCACGAAGAACATCACCTCCGAGGCGATGAACAGGATCATGCCGTAGCGCAGGTGAAGGCCGACGACCGGCGTGTGGTCGCCCTGGTTGGCCTCCCGGATGACATCGCGCCACCACAGCGACGCCGTCATGACCAGCCCGAGGAAGCCGGCGAGGAACACCCACGGCCCCTGGATGCCGAACAGGCCCACCGCGCCCTCACCCAGCGAGCGCATCCAGATTATCGCCCCGATCGCCGTCGTCAGCGCCGAGAGCGATGCGACGATCGGCCAAGGGCTGGGATTGACCAGGTGGTAGTCGTGTTGCTTAGCGTGCGCGTGAGCCATTTTCGTCTCCAAGCTCCCCGTTCGTTTTGTCCCCGAGACTGCCGCCTTGAGAGCCGGCACCTCCCGATCTTTCCGCATTCTACACTCACGGCACACCGCTCGGGCGCGCCGCAAATTCTAGCCTCCTTGCCGCGCCGCCTCTCCCTTGACCTCCGCCTTCGCCCCGCTCTTCTCCGAGGGATAGAAGGTGTAGGACAGCGTGATCTCCTTGATCACCCGCGCATCCCGGTCCGCGAGCATGGACGGATCGACGAAGAACGACACCGGCATGTCAACGGTCTGGCCCGGCTGCAGCGTCTGCTCCGTGAAGCAGAAGCACTCGATCTTGCTGAAGAAGGCGCCGGCCCCGTCGGGCGAAACGTTGAAGCTCGCCGAGCCGGTCACCGCCACATCCGATGTGTTGTGCGCCTTGTAGAAGGCTAGCGCCGTCTCGCCGAGCTTGAGCTCGAGCGTGCGCTGCTCGGGCTGGAACTCCCACGGCAGCCCGGGCGCAACATTGGCATCGAAGCGCACCGTGATGGTGCGGTCGACGACCGTGTCCGGCGCGCGCTCGGCCCGCATCGGCGTGCCGCCGTAGCCCGTCACCTGGCAGAACATGCGATAGAGCGGCACGGCGGCCCACGTCGCGGCCGCCATCGTCAGGAGGGCCCCGACGCAGAAGAGGACGACGGTGCGGTTGCTGCGGTCTTGGCTCATGGCGCGCCGCCATTCGCCGGAGCGCCGGATTGCGCGCCCGGCGCGAACTCGCCGGTTTGAGCGCCGGGATGCCCGCCCATGCGCACGATGGTCGCCGCGTAGAACGCCAGAACCAGGAAGCCGAGCCCGGCCGCGATGGCAAGCGACCGGAGGCGCTGGCGCTTGAGGCGCTTCGCTTCCTCTTCCGCTGGGTTGGCCACGGCCGCCTCTCGAGCTTGGGTATCGATGTACGTCACCGGGTTCACGCGCCTGCGATCTTGAGTGCGACGTGCTCGCCGAGGATCACCCCGAACAAGACGAAGAGATAGAGGATCGAGAACCCGAACAGCTGCTTCGCCGCATGATCCGCCTCGCGGCCTTCCCTGACCCGCCACACCTTGAGCGCGAGATAGAGGAAGGACAGGCCGAGCCCAACCGACGTGACGAGGTAGACTAGGCCGCCAAGGCCGATGAAGTAGGGTGTGACCGCAAGCGGCGCCAACACCAGCGAGTAGAGCAGGATCTGCCGGCGCGTCTCGTCCGGGCCCGCCACCACCGGCAGCATCGGCACACCAACGCGCTCGTAGTCGCGCGAGCGGTAGAGCGCCAGCGCCCAGAAATGCGGCGGCGTCCACATGAAGATGATGAGGAAGAGCAGCACGCTCTCGATCGAGACCGTGCCCGTCACCGCGGCCCAGCCGATCATCGGCGGGAACGAGCCCGCCGCGCCGCCGATGACGATGTTCTGCGGCGTCCGCCGCTTCAGCCACATGGTGTAGAAGAAGACGTAGTAGGCGATCGTCAGCGCGAGCAGCGCGCCCGCCACCCAGTTGACCAGCACGCCGAGCGTGACGACCGACATCACCGAGAGCACGGAGCCGAAGGCGAGCGCCTCGTCCGCCGTCACGCGGCCACGCGGAATGGGGCGCGCCGCCGTACGCGCCATGCGCGCGTCGATGTCGGCGTCATACCACATGTTGAGCGCGCCCGAGGCGCCAGCCCCGACGGCGATGCAGAGGATCGCAATCGCCGCCAGCACCGGATGCAGCGTGCCCGGTGCCGCGAACAATCCGGCAAGCGACGTGAACACCACGAGCGACATCACCCGCGGCTTCATGAGCTCGAAGAAATCACCGACCGAAGGTTCCGCGGCCGTCGCGCGGCTGGCGAGGGTGCCTTCGGCTGTCAGTCCCGTCATCGTCTCCCGTCCTCCCGCCGCGGGCTTTCCCGCTTGTTGTGCGCGCACGTCTCCGTTGCGCCTTTGGGTTGGCGGCGGGCGGGTTGCCGCCCACCGCCTGCCGGTGTGCGCTCGGGCGGAGGGCGCCAGGCTTTCGGCCCCGCCCTCGGCCCTCGCGTTTAGTGCGAGCTGCTCGTGATGCGCGGCAGCGTCTCGTAGGAATGGAACGCCGGCGGCGACGGCAGCGTCCACTCGAGCGTCGTGGCGCTCGGACCCCACGGATTGGCGCCCGCCGGCACCTTGCGCGCGAGCGCGACGAAGATGCCGATGAAGAACGTCACCGTGCCGACCGCCGTGATGTACGAGCCGATCGACGACACATGGTTCCAGAACGCGTAGGCGTCCGGATAGTCCACGTAGCGGCGCGGCATGCCGGCGAGGCCGAGGAAGTGCTGCGGGAAGAACAGCACGTTGGCGCCGACGAAGGTCAGCCAGAAGTGCACGGTGCCCCAGAAGTGGGAGTACATGTACCCCGTCATCTTCGGGAACCAGTAGTAGTAGCCGGCGAAGATGGAGAACACGGCGCCGAGCGACAGCACGTAGTGGAAGTGCGCCACGACGTAGTAGGTGTCGTGCAGCGCCCGG
>JBFXEP010000070.1:0-10159 GCA_050179995.1 Hyphomicrobium sp. | reverse complement strand
TTCTGCGCACCAGGGCCGGGCGCGAGCCGCTCCGGAGCTACTCCATCCCCTACATCGAGCTGGCCCGCGAGAACGGCATGGGCTTCATCCTCGACGGGCCCACCTGGCGCGCCAATCCGGATTGGGGCGCGAAGCTCGGCTATTCGAAGGAGGCCCTCGCCGCGGCCAATCGCGATGGCGTCGAGCTGCTCGAGGAGCTGCGCGCAGCCTATGAGGCCCCGGGCCTGCCCATGGTCGTGAGCGCCGCCGTCGGCCCGCGCGGTGACGGCTACGTTCCGGGCGAGCTCATGAGCATCGGGGAGGCCGAGGCCTATCACGCCGAGCAGATCGGGGTCTTCGCCGATAGCGGTGCCGACATGGTGGGCGCCTACACGCTGACCAACGTCGAGGAGGCGATCGGCATCGCGCGCGCCGCCGCGGCGGCTCGCATCCCGGTCGCCATCTCCTTCACGCTCGAGACCGACGGCGCGCTGCCGACGGGCCAGAGTCTCAAGTCGGCGATCGAGACCGTCGACGCCGAGACCGGCGCCAGCCCGGCCTACTATATGATCAACTGCGCCCACCCGACGCACATCGGGCACGCCTTCGCCAAGGGCGGGGCCTGGCTGAACCGGCTCAAGGGACTGCGCGCCAACGCCTCGCGCCGCAGCCACGTCGAGCTCAACGAGGCGCCCGACCTCGATGCCGGCAATCCCGCCGAGCTTGGCGCCGAGTACGCCGGCATCATTCGCCGCTTCCCGTTGATCACCATCCTAGGCGGCTGTTGCGGCACCGACACGCGCCACGTGGCGTGCATCGGCGCCGCCTGCCGCGAGGCGGCGTAGCGGGGCGCGAAATGCAGAGGCCTCCCGCCCGCGGGAGGCCTCCGACTATTCAAAAGACCTTTGGCGGAGTCTCAGGGATAGCGCCGCGTCGGCGCGCGAAAGGCGCTCGTGAAGCGTACCGAAATGAGATTGCCCTGGCGGCTCGCCATGGTGCAATCAGCCTCCTTACCGTCGAGGCTCGAGAAGAGCTTGAGCGGGCGCGAGAGCAGGTGCGGCTTGAGATCGTCATGCCAGAGCACGATCTCGGCCGTGAGCGGAGACATGTCGCGGATGGTGCAACCGCGCGGCATGATGAAGCTTTCGCCCCACAGGTAGCCTTCCTTGAGGCGCCGCGGCTGACGAAAGTCGGAAGGCGAGAACGGAGGCTTCGCGCCCGGCGATCCCTCGCTCCCCGTGATCGACGACACCAATGAATTCCAGATCGTCATGGCCGCTGCCCCCGCGATTGGTCCGCATAAAGATCGCCAATCTCGGTGAAGAATTCCCTAATTTGCGTCGCGTCGGCGAGCAGCGGATGGGAACCGCCCATGCCTCCGGGCGTTGCTTCCGGTACGCTATGAGGAGGCTCGAGAGATGGCAGACAACCGAGGCGACGTCGTCACCCCGACCGAAGCGCGGCAGGCGACGACGCAAAAGGCCAACTACCGCGTGCTCGTTCGCTCGCTCACCATTGCGATCGTTGCTGCAGTGCTGGTGTACGCGTTCTTCTATCTGCAGTCGCCCGCCTGACGCGCACGCGTGCGAGGCCAGCTTCGAGAAGCGCCGGAAAATTTCCTTTCACGGCGCGCTCCGCGCGCTTCACAATGTTCACCCTCGAAATCCTGCCACGATTCCGCACCGCTTTGAGCCAACTCCACTCACGCTTTGAGCCAACTCCAAGCATAAGTAGGTCAATGAGGACGGAGTTCCCGTGGGGGGCGGGCTATGGGCGTGGATGCCGTTGGGGTGCTTCTGTGCGCGATCGGCGCCTTTTATGCGTTTGCCGGACACGTGGCGACGCGAGCCGCGCTCACCTCGCATTTCGTCGACCGCGCCATCGCGGCCATCGAAGGCAAGAAGCCGAGCTCCATCGAGACCGCGCAGAGTTGCTGGCTGCTCACCGCTGCCACGCTGGTGCTCGCCGGCGGCGTGGCGTTGCTCTTTCTCCTCGACGTCGCGGCCTGGCTGTTCGTCGCCTCTGCCGTCGGCCAGGCGCTTTACCTGTTCGTGCTGGCCCCGTCGTATTTCGATCGCGTGGATCCGCCCGATCCCGCCGGCCGCGGCCGCTCCACCAATGCGTTCTGGGTCTACCTGCTGGCCACGGCGCTCGTGCTGTGGGCCCAATCCGGCGACCGCTTGATGCATTGGGAGGAGGCCTCCCGGCCGGCGCTCCTGCTTCCGTCCGCCGTCGTCGCCGCCCATGTCGCCTACGTGGTGTGGACCATAGCCAGCGCACCCGCGCCGGCCCCGCTCTTCGCCATGTCGCGCTCGGTATCCGAGGTCGCCGGTGCAGCGGGCGCCGACGCCTCCCAGTCGCAGGCCATCAAGGTGATGGCGGACTACTACGCCCATCCCCTGTGGGCCATGGACGACGGCCTCTACGGAGACTTTCCCCCCGAGCGGCTCGGCGTGTCTGAGGAGCTGGCGAGCGACCTCAACGCATGGGCAGAGGCCTTCACGTTCGCGCTCGATCCTGAGCAGCCGGGCGAGAGCCGCTGGAGCGAGGAGCAGCTTCGCGCCCATGACGCCGAGGCGCGCGCGCTCGCCCTGCGCCTCGCGCGCGAGCGTCCCGATCGCACGATCTATGTGATGGATCGTGCCTCGGGTGACCCGGTCGAGATCAAGCCCGGCGAAACGATCTGATCGTCTCACGCGCCCGCCGCGCGCACCTGCGGAACCGACGTCGCGGCCTGCTGCCCGCCCTTCGCCGACTGCACGGCCGCATCGAGATGGCGCACGAGCTCATCCTCGAGTCCGAGCGTGGCCGCGAGATAGCGCAGGTAGGCTTGCTCTGCCGGCGTGTCGGCCTCGATGGCGATCGCGGATGCGAGGTAGACCTCGCTGCGAACCTCCGGCGTCTGGGCGGCGGCCGCGAGCTGCTGCGGCGACCACGGCGCCGCGATCTCGCGGTCGAGGAACTGGCGCTCCTCGCTGCCCACCCCGAGGTCCGCGAGGCGGCCGACGATGAGTTGGCGCTCCGATGCATCGATGAGCCCGTCCGCCATCGCCGACGCGATCATCGCCCTGAGGAGAAGCAGCGCATGCTCGTTGGCGGGCGGTGCGCCGGGCAGCGTCGCGCTCGCGCGCGCCGCGGAGAGGAACTCGGCCGCGCGCGTGTCGACCAGCGGCTTGCCTTTCTTGTAGTTGGTGTAAGCTTTGTAGGCGAGGCCGCCGAGCGCCGCCGCGGCGCCGAGCTTGAGGACGTCGCCTGCCATCTCGCGGCCGTCCTTGCTGCCGAGCAACAGCGTCGCCAGCGCTCCCGCCGCCGCGCCACCCGCGAAGCTGCCGCCGCGGCTGCCGAGGAAGCTCTTCGCCTGCTCAAGGATGTCGTTGCCCGGCGCGCCCGCTTGCGGCGCGTCCTGCGGTCCCGCAACGCCGCCCATCACCATGTCGAGAAGCTTCGCCGTGTCGATCATCCGTGTCTCCCAGTGCCTGCCACGACCCAGACATAGGTCGCGCCGTCGCACGCTCAAGGTTGCGGCGCAAAAAACAGGGCGCCGCATGCGGTCTCCGGTCACGCCGGCCGTTGTACGGAGGGAGAGTGGCGATCGTCCGCTTGTCTACGATCGAGAGGTGAGCTTTAAGGCAATTTGCCCACCTCGCAACGTCATCAGCCGTCCCACAAATACAGGCTTGAGCATGCGGTCACCCAACGCGATCGATTTTTGGCGTGGCGTCGCGTTGGTGATGATCTTCGTCAATCACATTCCGGGCTTGGGCTACTCGTTCCTGACCTTGCGTCAGTTCGCCATCTCGGACGCTGCCGAGCTCTTCGTGTTCCTCGCCGGATGCTCGCTGGCCTTCGTCGCCAACGGCGGATCGGAGGGAAAGCCGCTCGGCAAGGTGGTCTCCCGCCTGCTCACGCGCGCCTTCGAGATCTGGCGGGCGCAGATCGTCACCGTCTTGGTCGCCATCGCCCTGCTCGGCGCGGGCGCGATCGTCTTTACCGACCCCCTGCTTCTTGAGTGGCACAACGCGGGGCCCGCATTCTCCGATACGGTGCGCTCCTCCATCGGGCTGGTGCTGCTCACCTACCAGATCGGCTACTTCAACATTTTGCCGCTCTACGTCGTGCTGATGCTGCTCGCGGTCGTCTTCATCGTTCTGTCACGCTGGTCGATGGCGGCGGCGGTCGCCGCCTCGCTTGCGCTCTACGCTGCAACGCTCGCGTTCCAGTTGCGGCTGCCGAGTTGGCCGGCCGGCGGCGCCTGGTTCTTCAACCCGCTCTCCTGGCAGATCCTGATCGTGCTGGGCTATCTCGCCATCTTCGCGCGCGAGGCCTATCCGTCCTGGCAGGGCCTGCTCGAGCGCCTGTGGCCGTGGTCGGTGGCGGTCATGATCGTTGGCGCGAGTGTTGTTTTCTTCGACTATCGGCCTGACCCCATGCTGGTCCCCGAGCCGCGATTCTTCTTTCTGTTCGACAAGGAGTTCCTGTCGCCTGTCCGCATATTGAGCATGGCGGCGATCGCGATTGCCTTCTATCCGGCCTTTCCTGTACTTTACGCCCGTCTAGGGCCCGTCGTGCGCTATTGCAGCAGCCTGGGCCGTAATTCGCTGGCGGTGTTCTGTGTGGCATCGCTCCTGGCACTGGCCGGCCAGATCGCAAGATACATTGGCGAACCGACTTTTTTGCTCGACACGGTCATTGTGACTTCGGGGTTGATACTGTTGAGGGTCACAGCATGGGTTGCAGAGTTGCAGTGATTTGCGTCGTGCTTGCGGCTGCGCTGGCCGCCCATGCGATCGCAGCAAATGCGGCTGAGCCCGGCGCCGCTGCTGAGGTTGTTCCGCTCGCCGCCACGCCGAAGCCGCCGCAGGCAAAGAAGCAGAGTCCGGTGCTGCGCTTCCTTCAGCCGTCGGCCTCGCTCGAATGCAAGGTGAAGAGCCCGGCCTTCGAGGGGCGTGCCCCTCTGAGAGCTGTGCGTCGCGCCGTCATGCAGAAGCGCGCCGTGCGTGTCGTTGCGCTGGGATCGTCCTCGACCGTCGGTGTCGGTGCCTCCTCGCCGCGCGCCAGCTATCCGATCCGCCTCGAGAACGATCTCGAGGGCACCATCGAAGGCCTCAAGGTCGAGATGTACGCGCGCGGCCAGTCAGGTGAGGTCGCCGAGGATGCAGCCGAGCGCCTCAAGGTCGAGGTTGCCGAGATCAAGCCCGACCTCGTCGTCTGGCAAGTGGGCACCAACGACGCCGTGGCGCGCATCGACGCCGAGACGTTCGGCGCGCTCTTGCGCGATACGCTGTCGTGGCTCGCCTCGCACAACATCGACGTGGTGCTGATCGATCCGCAGTATGTGGAGCGCCTCTCGCAGGACGTGCGCTACACCAGCATCGTCAACGAGATCGCGACCGTGGCGAGCGAGATGCGCGTGCTCCTCGTCAATCGCTACGACGCCATGGCTGATCTCGCGCGCCAGCACCCCGGCTCGTCGTATCTCGCCAACGATCGCTTCCACTTGAACGATCTCGGCTACCGCTGCATGGCCGAGTACGCGACCAAGGCCATCGTCGCCGGCATCCTGCAGGCCGACACCGAGAACGGCGCCATGCACTAGAGCATGATCGAAGCAATTCACGCGTCAGACCGGTGGTCTGACGCGTGTGTCATCTGTCCCGGAGGAATTCAGGAGAGATGAAATCCATCATCGCGGCGATGGCTGAGCCACCATGATGGATCGTCACTCAGTCCGTTCGAAGAAGGTCTTCGAGCGGCGCGCGCGGCCTGCCCTCTGCTGAGAGAGGGAATCCGGTCTTGAGCGACGAGCCAAGCGGCCCCGGGTCATCTGGATCGATGACCGACGCAACGCGTACGTAGGCAAAGCCTTGCGAATACGCGGCAGGAAGCCGATGCTCGTTGTCGTCCTCAGCCGTGAAGGTGGGGTCGATCATCGAATCCTCCGTCAAGTTTCAGGAGTTGCGGGGACGTCTCAGACGCCGGTAACCTTGTGGCGATTGCCCTCCTGAGGCAATTCGGCATCAGTACGTAGAACCGGCGCGTAGGGGAATCTACGTATCGCCCTGGCGCCGAGGCGATGGAATAAGCCCTGATCCCGACGTTGGTTCCGGGCCGCAAGGTTAAAAAGGGTGAGGTCGGACGCATTCCATGACGGACGCCCGCCTTTATCGCCGCATTGGGATCGGGCTCGTCTTCCTCGTCGCCTACGTCGCGCTCGACTATGTGAGCTACGTCAAGCCCTACCGCGGGCTCGGCATCACGCCCTGGAACCCCCCGCCGGGGCTCAGCATTGCGGTCGTGTTCTTGGGCGGCTGGTTCTACGCCCCGTTCGTGCTGATTGCGCCCGCCCTCGCCGACGCCGTGGTGCGCGGTGCTGCCCTCGGACCGGAGCTCGAGATCATCCTTTCGATTGCGGTCGGCGGCACGTATCTCGCGGGGGGACTCGCGCTGCAGCGCATGACAGGCTTCGACCCCCGCTTCCGCTATGTCCGCGACGCGCTGACCTTGATCGGCATCTCGGTCGCCTCCGCCCTGGTTGCGGCGGCGCTCTACGTCGTCATCCTGCGCACGTCCGGCACCATCTTCCAGAACGAGGTGCTTGCCGTGGCCTGGCGCGCCGCTGTGGGCGACATCATCGGTGTGCTCGTCATGGCGCCGCTCGTGTTTCTCGCCGCCACGTACCGGCCGTGGCCGCGCCTCGAGCCGCTTGCGCTGCTCCAGCTCGCATTCCTGTTCGGCGCACTCGCCGTCGTCTTCGGCTATCAGGAGGCGACCGCCTTCCAGCTCTTCTATCTGCTGTTCCTCCCGCTGCTGTGGATCGCGTTGAGCTACGGGCCGCCGGGTGCCGCCGTGAGCCTCCTCTTCATCCAGCTCGGTCTCATCATCGGCGCCGAGATCCGCTTCGGGCCCGATCCCGGCCTCGGCGCCCTCCAGGTGCTGATGACGGCGCTTGCCATCACGGGGCTCATTGTCGGCACCATCGTCGCCGAGCGCGAGGACTCGGCCGCGCGCCTGCGCGACCAGCAGGCCGCGATCAACCGCGCGCTGCGCATCCGCTCGGCGGGCGAGGTCGCGGCCACCATCGCCCACGAGATCAATCAGCCGCTGACCGCGCTCAGCACCTATGCCGGCATCGCCGCCAAGGCGATGGAGGAGGGCCGGCAAGACCTCGTCGCGCGCGCCATCGACAGGATTCGCGCCGAGAGCGTGCGCGCCAACGAGGTGTTGCGCGGCATCCGCGAGCTTCTGCGCCAAGGCACGCTGACCAAGCGCCGGGTCGATCTCGCCGCCAAGCTCGAGGAGCTCGAGGAGCTGCTCGGAGAGGATCTCGAGAAGAAGGGCATCCGCCTCATCATCGATGTCGATCCCGGCTTTCCCATCATCCGCGCCGACGGCGTCCAGCTGCAGCAGGCGATCCACAACTTGATCGTCAACGGCGCAGAGGCCATTCTCGGCACGGGCCGCAGCGGCACGATCATGACCACGGTCGCGCTTTCGGACCAGGGAGAGGCCCACATCGAGGTGCAGGACGACGGCCCGGGCTTTCCGCCCGGCTACGATGTCGATGAGCCTGCACCCTTCACGACCACCAAGCCCGAGGGTTCGGGCCTGGGGCTGGCCGTCGCCCGCTCGATCGCGGAGGCGCACGGAGGCAATCTCACCATCGCGACCTCGCCGCGGGGCGCGCGTATCGTGCTGAGGCTGCCGATCGAAAGGGAGGGCGATGAGCAAGACCGTCAGCATCATTGACGACGAGGCGTCGGTCCGCGACGCCGTCGCCATGCTGCTCGAGACCCACGGGCTCGCCGTCGCCGGCTTCGAGAGCGCGGCGGCGTTTCTGGCCGCGCCCTTCGCGCCCGGCTGCATCGTGAGCGACGTGCGCATGCCCGAGATGTCCGGACTCGATCTCCTGCGCACGCTGCAGGGGTCCGGCGATCCGCGCCCGATCATTCTCATGACCGGCCACGGCGACGTCGAGCTGGCGGTGCAGGCCATCAAGCTCGGCGCCTTTGACTTCGTCGAGAAGCCGTTCTCCAACGAGCGGCTGATCGCGAGCGTCGAGGAGGCGCTCGTGGCCTCGGAAAGCTCGCTCCGCGAGCGCCTTGAGCTCGACGACTTGAAAGGCAAGTTCGCATCGCTGTCCGACCGCCAGCGCGACACCATGCAGCTCTTGATTCGCGGGCTTTCCAACAAGGAGATCGGCCAGCAGCTCGGCATCAGTCCGCGCACGGTCGAGATTCACCGCACCTGGGTCATGCAGAAGATGTCGGCGCGCTCCATCGCCGATCTCGTGCGCATGGCCATGGCGCTCGGCATCGCATGAGCGGGCTCGCACGTCGGGGCGGTTCCTGACGGCACACGGCCTGTGCGTGTTGTGGTTTGTTTACAGCGCCTGTGGGCATTTCGTGCGGCAGTGGTCGAGACGCGCCGGCGGACCGGCTACAATGCCAAGCGAACGAGACAGTGCGGAGGGATCTCGAGATGAGGAAGATGTGCGCCGTGCGGACGGCCTTGGCTGTTGCCGCGTGCGCCTGGATCGGCCCGGCATGGGCCGACCAGACCGGTTTTGCGGACATGCATACGCAGGCCCGAGTCGGCGGCAAGATGTGCATGATCGATCACTGGCACTACGGCAACGGCGAGGGTCGCACCAAGGCCGCGGCGCAGCGCGACGCCATCGGCTCGTGGCAGAGCTTCACCGATTTCGAGTACGGCAGCGACTGGGCCCGCTTCAACAAGGCGGTCGCCAAGAAGATCAGCTGCTCCCAGTCCGGCTCCGGTTTCAGCTGCCAGGTCGAAGCCCGCCCCTGCCGCTAGGAGCACTGCGCAGCTCAGGCGTATCTGGATCCCGGCCTTCGCCGGGATGACGTTGGGTGTGTTGGAGCCTGTTGCCCCAAACTCACCGTCACCCCGACGAAGGTCGGGGTCCAGACACGTGTCCGTAAGTCGGTAGCGTTGTGTTCTAGCCGCCGACGACCTTTCCCGGATTGAGGATGCCCTTGGGATCGAGCGCGGTCTTGATGCGGCGCATGAGATCGATCTCGATCGGGCTCTTGACGCGCCGAAGCTCATCGCGCTTCAGGCGCCCGATGCCGTGCTCGGCCGAGATCGACCCGCCGAGCGACACCACGACGTCGTGCACGGCGCGCGACATCGGCTCCCACAGGTCGAGGAAGTCCTGCCGCGCCATGCCCGCCGGCTGCGAGACGTTGTAGTGCACGTTGCCGTCGCCGAAGTGGCCGAACGGCACCGGCCGTGCCCCGGGGCATATCTCCTCCACGACCAGGGCCGCCTCGCGGATCAGGTCCGGAATGCGCGCCACCGGCACCGAGACGTCGTGCTTGATGGAGCCGCCCTCGCCCTTCTGGGCTTCCGACGCCGTCTCGCGCAGCTTCCACAGCTCGGCCGCCTGCGTGAGCGACGCCGCAACCGTCGCATCGCCGATCAGCCCCGCAGCCGCCGCGTGCGTGAGCAGCTCCTCGATCGTCGGCCGTGCCCGGCCCTCGATCGCGCTCGAGATTTCGAGCAGCACGTACCACGGCGCCTCTCCTTCGATCGGACGCCGCGTGGCGGGAATATGCCGAGCGACGAACGAGAGCAGCTCCCCGCTCATGAACTCGAACGCCGTGAGCCCCGTCCCGGCGCGCGCCTCCGCGAGCTGGAACAACGGGAGCAGCGTGTCGAGCCCGGGTAGCGCCACGAATGCGGTCGCCGTCTCGGCCGGACGCGGGTGGAGCTTCAGCGTTGCCGCGGTGATGATGCCGAGCGTGCCTTCCGACCCGATGAAGAGGTCGCGCAGGTCGTAGCCCGTGTTGTCCTTCTTGAGCGCCTTGAGGCCGTCCCACACCGACCCGTCCGCCAGCACCACCTCGAGACCCAAAGTCAGCGCCCGCGCGCTGCCGTAGGCGAGCACGGCCACCCCACCCGCGTTGGTGGCGAGCGCGCCGCCGATCGTGGCGCTCCCTTCCGAGGCCAGGCTGAGCGGAAAGAGCGCGCCGGCACCTCGTGCCGCCTCCTGCGCCTCGGCGAGCGTGAGGCCGGCTTCGACCGTCATGTTGCCGCCGGCCGCGTCCACGGCGCGGATGGTCCGGAGCCGCGTGAGCGACAGCACGATCTCGGCCCCGCTTTCGCTCGGGATCTGGCCGCCCACGAGCCCCGTGTTGCCGCCCTGCGCAACCACGCC
>JBFXEP010000069.1:0-10441 GCA_050179995.1 Hyphomicrobium sp. | reverse complement strand
AAGGCCAAGGCGGTGGACTGGATCGTCGCCAACGACGTCTCGGAGGAAGCGGGCGTGTTCGGCGGCGAGCGCAACCACGTGCACCTCGTGACGGCCGACGGCGTCGAGGAATGGCCGGACATGAGCAAGGCGGACGTGGCCGAGGCCCTGGTGCGGCGCGCGGCGGCGTATCTCGCCACGGCGCGGGAATCAGTATGAGCCGCACGCCGGGGAGACGCGCAGGTAAGGCGCAAGCGCGCGTGCGTATCGTCGTGCTGGCGCACGCGAAGGGGCTGCCGCTTCCAGCCTATCAGTCGGACGAGGCGGCGGGCCTCGACCTCGTGGCGGCGCTCGGAGCGAAGGAGACGGTGGTCATCGGGCCCGGCGCACGGGTGCTGATCCCGACCGGGCTCGTGCTGGAGCTGCCGGCCGGCTTCGAGGGTCAGGTGCGCCCGCGCTCAGGGCTCGCGCTGAAGCACGGTGTCACCGTGCTCAACAGTCCCGGCACCATCGATGCCGATTATCGGGGCGAGGTGGGCGTGATCCTGATCAATCTCGGCGATGCACCTTTCACCGTACGGCGGGGCGAGCGCATCGCGCAGCTCGTGGTGGCTCCCATCACGCGCGCGCGCCTCGTCGAGGCCAAGGCGCTCGCCGTGACGCAGCGCGGGAGCGGCGGCTTCGGCTCGACGCGCGTGGGTGCGGTGCCCTCGGGAGGGCGCAAGGCCGGCCCTGCCCGCAAGGCAAAAAAAGCTTCGAAAGCCAAGGCTTGAGCGCTTGCGTTGGCATGTGTGACCGGCTGGAGGGTGGACAGCACCCCACGCGCGCGGCTCTGGACACGATGCGAAAATATGCGAGAACGAACGGCAACAAATACCTTATACATCAAGGGCGGAGCAGAGCGATGACCGACGCGAGCGAGATCAAGACCCTGAAGGCCACGAAGAGCTGGGGCCGCGGCAAAGTCTTCAACGATATCACCGAGACCATCGGGCACACGCCGCTGGTGCGCGTCGCGCGCACGGCGAAAGCGGCCGGCGCCAAGGCCGACGTGCTGATCAAGCTCGAGTTCTTCAACCCGCTCTCATCGGTCAAGGACCGCATCGGCGTCGCCATGATCGACGTGCTCGAGGCGGAGGGGAAGATCACGCCCGGCAAGACCGTGCTCATCGAGCCGACCTCGGGCAATACCGGCATCGGCCTTGCCTTCGTGGCCGCGGCGCGCGGCTACAAGCTGATCCTCGTGATGCCCGAGTCGATGTCGATCGAGCGGCGCAAGATCCTCGCTCATCTCGGTGCGGAGCTGGTGCTGACGCCGGCGGCCGGCGGCATGCCGGGCGCCATCGACAAGGCCAACCAGCTGCTCGATGCGACGCCGGGCTCCGTGCAGCCGAGCCAGTTCGAGAATCCCGCCAACCCGCTGGTGCACGAGAAGACGACCGCCGAGGAGCTGTGGAACGATACGCAGGGCAACCTGGACGTGCTCGTCATCGGCGTCGGCACGGGCGGCACGCTGACAGGTTGCGGGCGGGTGCTCAAGAAGCGCAAGCCGTCGCTCAAGATCATCGCGGTCGAGCCCGAGGGTAGCCCCGTGCTCTCCGGCGGCGCGCGTGGCCCGCACAAGATCCAGGGTATCGGCGCGGGCTTCGTGCCCAAGGTGCTCGACACCAAGTTCATCGACGAGGTGGTACGGGTCTCCAACGACAAGGCCTTCGAAACGTCGCGATTGCTTGCCAAAATCGAGGGCATTCCAGGTGGCATCTCGACGGGCGCCAACCTGGCGGCGGCGCTCGAGGTGGCGCAGCGCGACGACATGGCCGGCAAGACGGTGGTGACGTTCGCGCCGTCCTCGGCCGAGCGCTACTTCTCGAGCGAGCTCTTCGTGGAGCCGCCGAAGGCGTGAACCTCAGTGCGCGTTCCTGGTGTGCGCGTTTCGAGTGCGCGTCCTTGAAAAGAGGTGGACGGTTGCGGCCGTTTCTCATTGCACTCTCGATCGTCTGCGTGACGGCGCCCGGAGGGCTGTCGGCGAAGGCCGAAGGGCCCCGATGGACGCCGCTCACGGGCATGCTGTCGCCGGAGGGCGAGGACCCCGCCGCCAAGAACGAGCCGAACCGAACCGAGACCTCCTCGACAGAAAGGCCGACGCAGCCGGCCGACGGCACGTCGGGCGCCGATGGCGCGCGGCTCTCGCTCAAGGTGACGCTGGTCAAAGCGGTGACGGACGGGCAGCCGCACGGCAGCCTCGGCGTGCGTACGATCGCGGTCGATGACAATCTCGCGGACGGGCTCGATCTCGCGGGCGCGCGCGGCGCGCTGGTGACGAGCGCGCCGCCGGCCGGCGGCCTTGTCGCGGGCGACGTGATCGAGAAACTGGACGGAACGGAAATCGCCAGCGCGGATGCGCTTTCGGCGGAGCTGCAGCGGCGCAATCCCGACAACGAGGTGACGGTCGATGTGTGGCGCGCGGGCTCCGGCCCCGCCGATCTCAAGCAGCTGCTCGTCGACCGCGCCAACGGCGGCAACGTGGGCGCGGCGGCGAGCCTCGGGCGGCTGCTGTCGCTCGGCCTCGTGTTCGGCCCCAAGAATTACGGCGAGGCGGCGACCTACTACCTCAAGGCCGCGGAGGCCGGGCATCTCGGGTCCATGACGCGGTACGCGCTCTTCGCCAAGGATGGCATCGGCATTGCGAAGGACGAGGCACTGGCGGTCAAGTGGTTCCGCGAGGCGGCCGACGGAGGCCAGGATGCGGCGATGACCAACCTCGGCACGCTCTACGAGACGGGCCGCGGCGTGACGCAGGACTTCGCGGAGGCCGCGCGCTGGTATCAGAAGGCCGTCGACAAGGGACACGTGTTCGCCATGCACAGGCTCGCGCTTCTCTACGAGGCGGGGCGCGGCGTGGCGAAGGACGACCAAGAGGCGGTGCGGCTTCTCAGCGCCGCGTCGGAAAAGGGGCTCAGCGAGGCGACGTCGTGGCTCGCCGAGAAGTACGAGCAGGGCCGCGGCATCGCGAAGAACCAGGCGCAAGCCGACACGCTCAACGCGCGGGCGGCGGAGCAGGTGCGGCGCGCGGCCGAGCAGGGCAACGCGGTCGCGACCTTCAACCTCGGCATCCTCTATCGCATCGGCAAGGGCGTGAAGAAGAGCGACACGGAAGCCGCCTACTGGGTGGTGCGCTCGCTCAAGCTCGGCGACAAGTATCTGGTGTCGGAGCTGATGCGCAATCCGACGGTGCTGTCGGAAGCCGACCGCAAGTGGCTGCAGCAGGTGCTGCGCGACGAGGGCACCTACAAGGGCCCGATCAACGGCACCTTCTCGCCCGAGGTTCGGACGGCGATGGAAGCGTTGGGCGGGCAGGCTTGAGGGGGCGGTGTCACCCGGAAATCCTGGGGCGTTGCAGGTCGCAGGATTTGACGTGGATCAGATCGGGCATGGTCGCGAGCTTGTCGGCGGATACGCAGTCCGATAGTCCGGCCTTGCGCGCACCACCGACAAACAGCTCGGCCTCCTTTTCGGCGTATCCGCCCGCCTCGCTAAGATATCGTTCCGCATTCCAAGCCGGGTCCAGCCTCTTGACGTTGGCGGCGGCTGTCGCTGCGTCGCCCGTGCGGCCCAAGTAGGCGTTGGCCATGGCCAAGAAAGCGTAGTCGAGAGCCAGGGGCTCCTTTATGAGCAACCTGTAATTCACCGACTTGTCGTACTGCTCGCCAAAAAAGTACGCGAGGCTAAGCCCCTGGTTATACCAGTGGGGATAGTGAGGGTTCAGCTTCAGCGATTGTTCCGCGAGCCCAACCGCGCGTTCTGACTGTCCAAGCTGCGGCAGATACCAGGCGATCAGGACGAGGACGTCCGCATCTGACGGAGCAAGAGTTTCGGCTCTTGAAAACTCGGAAGCAGCCAGTTCCGGCTTGCGGTGATACGAGTAAGAGTAACCGAGCGCCAGGTGCGATTTGCCGTCGTTTGGATCGAGCTTCACCGCCGTCTCGGCCGCCTTCTTCATCTTCGAAAGCGCCTCGTCGATCGAGGGTGCCAATGCCAGATCGATCAGATAGCATTGGACATCGACCAAGCCCACGTGGGCGCGGGCCAATTGCGGATCAAGTTCCAGAGCCTTGTGAAACAAGTGTTCCGCTTCAAAATAACCGTCCCTCGTCCCTTTGTGCTTCGATTCCATTGCCAGAAGGTACGTATCGAAGGCGGTGAGGCTCGCGGGTGGCTTGCGCCTAATCAGGTGTCGCTCGGCCTCGGCGACCGCGCCCTCGTAGCCGCCGAGGGTGGCAGCTATACGTTCCGTGACACTGGTCTGCACCGCGAACAGATCATCGGCGGGCCGGTCGTAGCGCTCGGACCAGACGTGGCTACCCGTGGCGGTTTCGATGAGCTGGGCGGTCACGCGAATTCGCTCGCCTAGCGACTGGATGGAGCCTTCGACGACGTATTTCACGCCCAGATCACGGCCTATTCGGCGGACGTCGATAGGTTTGCCCTTGTAGACGGCAGTGGAGTTCCGAGCGATGACGATCAAGTCCCTCGATTGCGAGAGGTCCGAAATGATGTCCTCGGTGATCCCGTCCGCGAGACGCGCCCATTTGGGGTCGTCTCCGAGGTTGTCAAAGGGCAGAACGGCGATGGACGGCTTTTCGGATAGTGTTTGGGCATCGTTCCGGCCCATCATTGCCCAGAAAGCTGCCGTGACGAGGACCAGCACGGCCGCCGCAACGAGCCCGAGCTGTCTCCAGCGATAGAAGCCCGCCGGCTTCGAAATCTCGTCGGCTTGCTGCTCGCTCGGGGAGGCCACCGAAGAGGTCACGGGCGCTGCTGCTTGCCGGAACTCGAACTGCGGTATGTAAGAGCCCTTCGGGAGCTCGATGCGAACGGAGTCGCTCTGTCCGTCCGTGTCATAATATTCGCGGATCTTCTCGCGCAGGCGCCCGGCCTCAATGCGGACGATAGGGCTCACCAACGGATCGAATGAATCGGGACGATCGAAGACCGCCAAAGCGATGGTGTAGGCCTTCAGCCGTTCACCGCGCCCGGCCAGCGTTTCAGTAACCAGGTAGTCCAGGAACCGCTGCCGGCGCTGCGACTGGTGGAACGGGCCGCTCTTGAGGATGCGACCGAGCTGCTCGCGAATGGCGTTCTGGTCGGATTCGCTCCAGCAATTGAGCGAGGTTGCCGTCATGCCCAAGCTCCCAATTTGCGGCAACTCCGCAAGCATCTGGGGCAGTTTCATACCGTTTCATACTAGGACCAAACGGCACGGCCTGTCACCTCGGGGCGGACCGCAGACATCGGCGGACGGCCAACTTACGGAGGTGCAGATGAACGCAAAACTCTCGATTGTCGTCATTGCCATCGCTTCGATATGCGCCGCCTCGGGTGGTGCAAGTGCTCAACAATCCGGCACCGCGGAGGTCGAGCGCTATATCAGGGACAGCGAACGCCAGTGGGCCGAGACGGTGTTTACTGGCGATGTGTCCGTCATTGAGCGCATTCTCGCCGACGACTTTCTCGGCATCGATCCCGACGGCAATTTTTTCGACAAGGCCAAGATGGTCGCCGACACGCGCGAAGCCCCCAAGGAGTTCATCTCCAACCGTATCACCGAAATGAAAGTCCGCTTTTTCGGCGACGACACGGCCGTGGCCCAAGGAGATGAGACCTGGGAGCGGCGCACCGGAATACCGCGGAGGGCGCGTTTCGTCTGGACCGACACCTGGATCCTCCGCAACGGCAAGTGGCAGATCGTCGCCTCAGAAGATCTGATAGCTCCCGAGCCTGCGCAACAACCAGCGAAGTGAAACGTCCAAACCGCGAGCGTCGGGGATGTGGTTACGCATCGCTGGCTGAGCGTCGCCATGCCGTTGTCAATCCGTCATCAACAAAGGAGTGCCGTTATGAAATCGATGCTCGCTTCGATGTCTGCCATGCTTGCGTTTTGCATAGCTCCTGCAGCAGGGGCGGAGTTCCCGAAGGCAGGCAGTGCCGAATACGACACGTACTATGTCGACAACCCTGTTGCAAAAATCGATGGCGGAGGCGCCACGGGGACCATCGTCGACACCACCGGAATCACCCGCAACGTCAAAGGTGAAGGCCCGTTCCACGACCTGTCTGTTCGCTGCCTCTATCACGTGAGCGCGGTGGGCGAAGCGTTGCGCTACAACGGGAGCTGTGTCGAAACCGATAAGGATGGCGACAAAGTCTTCTCGACCTTCGACGACACAAGCCACACCCTGACGGGAGGCACGGGGAAATACGAAGGTATCACGGGAACGGCTGCGTATGCTGTGAAGGAGCTTCACGAGACAGTCGGCGGTCGCCCGGCCGTGATCGTCAACCACAAGGCCACCTGGGAGGTCAAATAGCTGACCGACGAGCGAGCCCATGCATTCCAGCAGACGACCGGTCCGGCTATGGGTGGGCAGACGCCGCCGTTGTGGTGAGCGGAACGGCGGCTGCAACACAATTCAATAGAAACGCTCCGGACCGGAGTCCGGAGCGTTGCTGTTTCTTCGACAAGCAATCCGCCGGGGTGGCGAGCTACGCCGCCTTGGCGGTGGCGGGCTTGGCGCTGTCGGCGATGTAGGCCATGGCCGCCTGGACGCCGCCCTTCTTGTGCGGGACGCCAGCGAGCTCGAGGCCCATCTCGACGCCGGTCAGCGCGCCAAGGATGGTGAGCTCGTTGGTGTCGCCCAGGTGGCCGATGCGGAAGGCCTTGCCCGCGAGCTTGTTCAGCCCCGTGCCGAGCGACATGTTGAACCTGTCGAGCACGACCTTGCGGAAGGCGTCGGCGTTGTGGCCGTCCGGCATGAGCACGGTGGTGACGGCCGGCGAGTAGTACTTCGCGTCGCGGCAGTTGAGCTCGAGGCCCCAGGCGCGCACGGCGATGCGCGTTGCCTCCGCGAGGCGCTCATGGCGGGCGAGCACGTTCTCGAGGCCTTCTTCCTCAATGAGGCGGATGGCCTCGTCGAGGCCGAACAGGAGGCCGGTGGCGGGCGTATAGGGGAAGAAGCCCTGCTCGTTCATGGCCAGCATGTCGTCCCACGAGAAGTAGGCGCGGGTCAGCTTCGCCTCCTTGGACGCGGCGACGGCTTTCGCCGACACGGCCGTGAACGAGAGGCCCGGCGGCAGCATCATGCCCTTCTGGGAGCCCGCGACCGTGACGTCGATCCCCCACTCGTCGTGGCGCAGGTCGGCGGCGGCGAGGCCGGAGATGGAATCGGTCATGAACAGCGCCGGGTGGCGGGCCGCATCGATGGCGCGGCGGATCTCGTCGAGGCGCGTCCTGCAACCGGTCGAGGTCTCGTTGTGGACCACGCACACGGCCTTGATGGTGTGCGCCTTGTCCTTCTTGAGGTGGGTCTCGATCTCGTGCGCGTCGGCGCCGATGCGCCAGTCGGTCTGGATCACCTCGGCGGTGAGGCCCAGGCGGTCGACCATCTGCTTCCACAGCACGGCGAACTGGCCGGTCTCGACCATGAGCACGCGGTCGCCGGGCGAGAGCGTGTTGGTCAGGGCGGCTTCCCACGCGCCGGTGCCGGAGGCCGGATAGATGATGACGGGTCCCTCGGTCTTGAACAGCGCGCGGACGCCCTTCAGCACGCGCTTGCCGAGCTCCTGGAAGTCGGGGCCGCGATGGTCGAGAACCTGGCGGTTCATGGCCGCGAGCACGCGCTCGGGAATGGGCGTCGGGCCCGGGATCTGCAGGAAGTGGCGCCCTGGCCGGCGCGGCTCTTTCGTCATTTCGTTCCCCTTCTCCGCTCGCCGCGTAGGGGCCGCTGTCCTCGGAGAGAGTTTCTCCGGGGAGGAGGGGGCTCCATCGATTTTTTTGGTTCGCGCGAGCGACGGCAGCTATAGGTGCGAAAGCAGAAACGCGTCAAGCGCGATAAGCGCGAAAACGGCGCGAAGCGGCCAGTATCATTCCAGATTCGCCGTTGCGGGCGAAACGACGCGGATGAGTTTTGCGGTTTGGCCGTGTTCTCTTAGAAAAAATTTGCGCGGGCTCGTCGGCGTTCTGCCGCCGAGGGAACAGTTCGGCCGCTCCTCCGTTGTCGCGACGTGATTGCGTGTGCGCATCGGATGCCCACAAGCATCCGCGCCAGATCCGACAAGGAGGGAATTCGTCATGAGTGCACCTCTTCCGTTCAACGTCCTGTTCCTGAGCCGCGCCAACGCCTCGCGGTCGATCATCGCCGAGGCGGTCATGAACCGGCTCGGCCGGGGCCGCTTCAAGGGCTACAGCGCCGGCAGCGAGCCGGCGGACGGCGTCCACCCCTACGCGGCGGATCTCCTGAGCCAGCTCGATTACGATGCGAGCGCCTATCGGGCGAAGTCGTGGACGGAGTTCGCCGGGTCCGATGCGCCGCGCATCGACTTCATTTTCACGCTGAGCGACGATGGTGCCGCCGAAGCCTGCCCGGACCTTCCGGGGCACCCGCCGAGCGGTCACTTGAGCGTTCCCGACCCCGCCAAGGCGGACGGCGACGAGGTTGCGCAACGGATCGCGTTCGCGGACACGCATCGCATGATCTACCAGCGGCTTGGCATTTTCGCGAACCTGCCGGATGAAGCGCTCGACGAGCTTGCCCTCGAGGAGAAACTCGCCGACACGTTGCGTGCGAGCGGGGCCGCTCAGGGCAAGGCGGGCGGCTTCACGGCGGATGCGAGGTAGTTGACGCCGGTGTCGTCGGCGAGGCTCCAGGCGTCGCGGAGCGGGTAATAGACGAAGCCCTGGTAGCGCGGCGGCGCGAGGCCGGCGGCCGCGATGTGGCGCGTCATCTCGTCGGGCGTGACGAAGCGCTCCCACTGGTGCGTGCCGCGCGGCAGCCAGCCGAGCACATACTCGGCGGCGACGATGGCCAGCGCGTAGGACTTCGCCGTGCGGTTGATGGTCGAGAGCACAAGGATGCCGCCGGGCCGCACCACGCCGGCCAGGGCCTCGACGAAGGCCGCGACGTCGGGGACGTGCTCGACGACCTCGAGGCAGGCCACGGCGTCGTAGTGCTCGCCGCCTGCGCCCAGCTCCTCGACGGTTGCGATCCGGTAGTCGATGGCGAGCCCCTGAGGCTCGGCGTGGCCGCGGGCGATGGCGATGTTGCGCTCGCCGGGGTCGATGCCGGTCACGCGTGCGCCCATGCGGGCCAAGGGCTCGGAGACGAGGCCGCCGCCGCAACCGACGTCGAGAACGGAAAGGCCCTCGAGGGGACGCAGGCCGCCGGCCTCGCGGCCGAAATGGCGCTGAAGCTCGTCGCGGATGAAGGTCAGCCGCACGGGGCCGATCTGGTGCAGCGGGCGAAACTTGCCGGTCGGATCCCACCAGGCCTTGGCGAGCTTCTGGAAGCGCTCGACCTCGGCCGGATCGATGTTACCCGGCCCGGGTTTGGGGGCGTCTCGCGCGGGGCTGTCGGCGGCTTGGCTCATGGGCCGGGAGGGTGGCAGGGCGGGCGCGATTGTCAATGTCGTTCAAGGTTGCGGGGGGCGAGCGTTCCCGGTAAGAGAACGGCCGAAACGAGGGCGGATTACTCCTGTCCGGCGGACTCGTGGCCATGGCCGCGAGCCCGCCGAGCGGCCTTCGCGCGTCACCTCCCAAAAGAACCGGGCTCGAGGCAGTTTTTGGCCATGGCTGTCGTTGTGATGAAATTCGGCGGGACCTCCGTCGCCAACGTCGAGCGCATCAAGAACGTGGCGCGGCACGTGAAGCGCGAGGTCGACGCCGGCAACAAGGTGGCCGTCGTGGTTTCGGCCATGGCGGGGGCGACCAACCAGCTCGTGGGCTGGGTCAACGAGGCCTCGCCCCTCGCCGACAAGCGCGAGTACGACGCGGTGGTGGCCTCCGGCGAGCAGGTGACGGCCGGTCTCACGGCCATCGTGCTGCAGTCGATGGGCGTTGCCGCGCGCTCGTGGCAGGGCTGGCAGGTGCCCATCGAGACCAGCCCCGCGCACGGCTCGGCGCGCATCTCGGATATCGCCGCCGACCAGCTCAAGCGGTCGATGGAGGCCGGCGAGGTGGCCGTCATCACCGGCTTCCAGGGCGTCGAGCCCAAGGCGGGCCGCATCTCGACGCTGGGGCGCGGCGGGTCCGACACGAGCGCGGTCGCGGTCGCCGTCGCGCTCAAGGCCGACGTGTGCGACATCTACACGGACGTCGATGGCGTCTACACGACCGACCCGCGCATCGTGCCCAAGGCGCGACGGCTGCCCAAGGTCGCCTACGAGGAAATGCTCGAGATGGCCTCCTCGGGCTCCAAGGTGCTGCAGACGCGCTCGGTCGAGCTCGCCATGGTGCACCAGGTCAGGACGCGCGTGCTGTCGAGCTTCGTCAAGCCCGAGGATATGGCGCCGGTCAGGGCCGACAACCTGGAAGACATCGGGACAATCGTTTGCGGCGAGGATGAGATCATGGAAAATCAGGTCGTCAGCGGCATCGCCTACGCGCGGGACGAGGCGAAGATCACCATGC
>JBFXEP010000068.1:0-10452 GCA_050179995.1 Hyphomicrobium sp. | reverse complement strand
CGGCTCTCCAAGCGCGACATCCTCGAGCTCTACCTCAACCGCGTCTACTTCGGCGGCGGCGCGCACGGCATCGAGGCCGCGACACAGCGCTATTTCGCAAAATCGGCGCGCGACCTCACCGTGGCCGAGGCCGCCGTCATCGCCGGCCTCCTCAAGGCGCCCTCCCGCTATGCGCCGAGCGCAAGCCCCGTGCAGGCCATCGCCCGCGGCCGCCTCGTCGTCGCCAAGATGCAGGAGGCGGGTTTCATCGGCCCCGCCGAGGCCGCCGCTGCGAGCGCCCAGGAGATCCGCTTCTCGCCGCTGATGCGCGTGCCCGACCAGGCCGAGATGGCCTACGCCGTCGACTTCGTGCTCGACGCCGCCGCCCGCTTCGATGAGGCCGACCGCGACGAGATCATCATCGAGACCACGCTCGATCCCGTCCTGCAGCGCCGTGCCGGCGAGATCGTCGAGCGCACGCTCGCCGAGGAGGGCGGCAAGGTGGACGCCAGCCAGGCGGCCGTCGTGGTGCTGGCACCCGACGGCGGCATCCGCGCGCTCGTCGGCGGTCGCTCCTACGCCGATAGCCAGTTCAATCGTGCGGTGAGGGCGCATCGCCAGCCGGGGTCGGCCTTCAAGCCGGTCGTCTACCTGACGGCCGTCGAGCGCGGGCTAACGCCGGACAGCATTGTCGAGGACGCGCCGATCAAGGCCGGACGCTGGTCGCCGAAGAACGACAGCGGCCGCTATCTCGGCGCCACGACGCTCCGCAACGCGCTCGCCCAGTCGCTCAACACCGTCGCCGTGCGCCTGCTGCTCGATGCCGGCGCCGACAAGGTCGCCGCCACTGCGCGCCGCCTCGGCATGAAGTCGCCATTGCGCACCGATGCCTCCCTCGCGCTCGGCACGTCCGAGGTCTCGCTGCTCGATCTCACCGGCGCCTACGCCGCCTTCGCCAACGGAGGCTTCGTCAACGAGCCCTATGCCGTCCGCCGCGTGCGCACCAGCTCCGGCAAGGTGCTGTTCCAGCGCTTCGATGCCAAGTCCGGCCCCGCAATCCCGGCGCGCTCCGTCGCCGCCATGGACGACATGCTCGAGGCTGCGGTCGCGACCGGCACCGGCCGTCGCGCCGCCATCCCCGGCCGCAAGGTCGCCGGCAAGACGGGAACCTCCCAGGACTTCCGCGACGCATGGTTCGTCGGCTACACGTCCGGTCTCACCGCCGGCGTCTGGGTCGGCAACGACGACGGCCGCACCATGAACAGGGTCGTCGGCGGCTCGCTCCCGGCCGGGATCTGGCAGCGCGTCATGCGCGCCGCCGACGAGAAGGAGCGGCCGTTCCGGCTGCCGGTCGGCACCACGGGTGATCCGGAGGCCGTCGCCGCTGCCATCGAGACGCGCGCGAAGGAGGATCTGATCGCCAGGATGCTCGCCGAGGATACACCCGTGCCGGCGGCCGGCGCGGCGCCCGCGAGCGGCGCAACCACCGTCACCCCCTCGGGCCGCATCATCGTCACACCGCCTGGACCGCATTGACCGTCCCGCATCTCGATTGCGGCCGGGCGGCAATGCCGTATAGTAATCGTCCGCCGACGTTCAAATTTATGTTTCACACGATTTTGCCGGGACTTTTCGCCTCTGTACGCACCGCGTGCTTGCCGGGGAACGCGGCCTGAGAGGTGCAGCTTCCGGAAGAAATGAAATGAGGGGGGGATCATGCCAGGCGATGATGGCAAGGAGCCTGCGAAGGTGTTCGTTTCCTATGCCCGCGAGGATCTTGTGTTCGCCGATCAGCTCGCGGACGCACTCAAGGCCTCCGGCTTCGAGCCGCTGATCGATCGCGAGAACATCACCGGCGGCGAGGAGTTCAAGGCACGCCTCGCTGCAATGATGCTCACCTGCGACACGGTCGCCTTCGTGCTCTCGCCGGACAGCGTCGACAAAAAGAGCTTCTGCACTTGGGAAATTGAGAAAGCGGACGAGTTGGCCAAGCGTGTGCTGCCGGTGGTGTGTCGGCCGGTGGGCGATGCGGTGGTTCCCGATCGCCTCAAGGATCTCGACTATATCTTCTTCTATCCGGAGCCCCACGTGCCGGGCTCCGGCTTCGGTAACGGCCTTCGCCGTCTCGTGACGGCTCTCAAATCCGATCTCGCCTGGTTGCGCGAGCATACGGCCCTGACCGGGCGCGCCGCACAGTGGGATAGGCGCCAGCGCAAAGACGAAGACCTCATCCGAGGCAGCTTGCTTGCGGAAACGGAGAAGTGGGCAGGCTCACGCCCGGTGAACGCGCCGGAAATCTCGCCGTTGCAACGCGTGTACCTCGAGACGAGTAGGCAAGCCGAGGACAAGAACGCGGCTTCTGAGCGTAAGCGCCTTGCCGATACCGCAGCCGCGCAGGAGGCGCGAGAAAAGGCCCTTGTCCTCGCCGAGCAGATTGACCGTCAGCGGCGACGGCTTCGCTTCGCGATGGCGTTGGGCTCCATCGGATTTGCTGCAGCTCTTGCATTGCTCTGGTTACGCGCAGAGAGCTCGCGCGACGAATTGAAAGCGCAAGTGATTAAATACTTCGCCCAGCAATGCGAGGATGCAACCAATGCAACGAGCACGCTGGCGGAGACCACGGATCCGGTCGCCTGGCAGTGCGCGAGCAACCAGTTTTGGTCGCTCTATAGAGGACGCATGATCATTCTCGAAACACACGAGAAGGGAATTTCTGGAGGAAAGAGCCTAGTCGAACGAAAGATGATCGATTTCGGCTTCAAGCTCGGCCCGAGCAATGAGCCTCCGCGCTTCTTGCCCCAGCCAAGCCTCGCACCGCCCGCCAAGGATGTTCGGGACGCGTGTGACGCCTTCATGAAGAAGCTCTAGCCGCCACAGTAGAAGTGGATCGTGGGCGCGCGGTAGTCCACCGGCCCTTTACAGGGAAGCCCTGCCGGCGCTCTCATCGTTGGCGAATCGCTGGACGTGCACGCTGTTTCACATCAGCCGCTGCGCGCGACACGGCGAGCAAGGGGGGAGAGGCGCTCCATGCGGGAGAAGGAGCTGCGCATCGCGCTCGTCTGCTTTGGCGGCGTGTCCCTCGCCGTCTACATGCACGGCATCAGCAAGGAGATCCTGAAGCTCGTCCGCGCATCCGCCGCCTACCACAACGTCTCCGACCGCATCGCGCGCGCCAAGGCGTCCTACTCCGAGGTCAGCCGCCGCGCCGGCGCCGAGACCGACACCGAGGAGATCTACTTCGACCTCCTGCGCGAGATCGGCCGCGACATGGACCTGCGCATTATCGTCGACATCGTGGCCGGCGCTTCCGCAGGCGGCATCAACGGCACCATGCTCGCGCGCGCGATCAGCCACGATCTCCCCATCCAGCCGCTGCGCGATCTCTGGCTCGACAACGCCGACGTCAACGTGCTGCTTGCGCGCGAGGCCCGCGCCGGCAGCTGGAGCAAGGTTGCGCTGAAACCCTTCTTCTGGGGCGCGGGCGCCACCGGCTACATTCCCTCCTTCAAGGACCCGGAGGTGCGCAAGAACCTGTCGCTGTTCGTGCGCTCGCGCTGGTTCAAGCCGCCGCTCGACGGCCTCTGCATGTCGGGCCTCATGTACGATGCCATCAACGCCATGGGCGATCCGGCGCGGGGCAGCTCGCTCCTGCCTTCGGGCCAGCGCCTCGACCTTTTCGTCACCCTCACGGATTATCACGGCCAGCTCCACCTCGTGCAGATCCACGACCCGCCGCTCATCCACGAGCGCGAGCACCGCCATGTGCTGCACTTCGGTTTCCGCCGCACGCAGGCGGGCGCCCTCGAGAGCGATTTCGATCTCGAGGGCGCCCCGGGGCTCGCGTTCGCCGCACGCGCGACCTCGTCGTTCCCGGGCGTCTTCCCGCCTGCGCAGATCGCCGAGATCGACCAGCTCCTGCGCGATCGCGGCGCCGCCTGGCCACGGCGTCAGCAGTTCCTCGAGCGGAACTTCCCGCGCTACGTAGCCGCCAGTGTCGATCCCACCTTCGCCAGCTTCATCGACGGAAGCGTCTTGAACAACCGCCCGTTCCGCGAGGCCATCGGCGCTATCCACGGCCGCCCCGCCTACCGGCAGGCCGAGCGGCGCCTCGTCTACATCGAGCCCAACCCCTCGACACCCGTCTCGCGCGATCGCCTCGGCATCCCGGGCTTCTTCGCCACCGTCCGCGGCGCCATCTCGGATCTGCCCCGCGCCCAGCCCGTAACCGATGATCTCGCCTGGGTGCTCGGCTTCAATAGCCGCATGCGCGACCTGCGCGGCATCATCGAGGGCGCGCGCCCGCAGGTGACGCGCTACGTCGACAGCATTCTCCCGGCGACGCTCGACTGGTCCGACGCGGGCCAGATCACGACTTGGCGCGAGGAGATGAACGCCCAGCTCGCGCGCGAGTCGGGCTTCGCTTATCCCGCTTACGTACGCTTGAAGCTCGCCTCCATCCTGCGCTTCGTGAGCCATACGGTGAGCGCCATCCTGGGCGTCCCCGACCATTCGCCCATGGCCAACGCGGTGACGGCAGCCGTCGAGGCCTGGGCCATCCGCTCGCGCATCGTCTACGAGACCGCAGACGCCGCCAGCCTGCATGCGGAGGGCGGCACGGACGCCCAGCCTCTCGCGCCATGGGCCGCCTTCCTGTTGAAGTTCGACCTCGACTACAGGAAGCGCCGCCTGAACTTCCTCATCGAGGGCCAGAACCGCATCTATCAGCGATTGAGCGAGGGGCACTATCCGGGCCTCGACGCCGCGACCGTCAATCGCCTCAAGCGGAACTTCTACGCCGGCCTCGACAACCTGCGCAGGCGCGAGGACTGGCGCCTCTTCAGCATCGAAACGCACGCGCTCGCGAGCGAGGTGTTCCCGAGCCCGCCGTCCGCCTCGGACGCGCGCAACCTCCAGGCCTCCGCGCACCTCTTCGTCGAAACCCACCACGAGCAGTTGACGGCCCTCGTCGATCGCCTCGCGCGCGAGATCGATCTCGGCGCCAGCACGCGCGACGTGGACCTCCTGCTCGCCGCCATGGACCCGGCCGACTGGCCGGCCGACGCGCGCCGCGACGTGCTCGTCACCTACCTCGGCTTCCCGTACTGGGACCTCCTGACGTTCCCCGTCGCGCTGACCCGCGAGCCCGGCGAGTTCCGCGAGATCCTCGTCGATCGCATCAGCCCGCTCGACGCACGCACATTCTCCGGCGGACCGGGCGCGGTGCTGAAGGGCACGGGCTTCGCCAACTTCGCGGGCTTCCTGTCGCGGAGCTATCGCGAGAACGACTACGTGCTCGGCCGCCTGCACGCCATCGACCGCATGATCGACATCGTCTGCGACGCGGCCGAGATCGGTTTCACCTCCGATCGCCTCGACATCGCCGCCTTCAAGAAGCGTGCGTTCCTGGCCGTGCTCAACGCCGAGGAACCGCATCTGACCTCCTGCCGCCCCCTGATCAATACGCTGCGGAACCTGATACGGGATTTGTAGTGAGCGAACGAGCCCGATCGCTCCTCGCATGCCGAGGCAAGCTTTCCTGACGTCATGTCCGTATCGTGACACTACGGGTGCTGGCGCGGCGCCGTCCGAGCGGCTAGCCTCACGGGCGCATGTGCGTTCGCCTGCCTCGGGGGGGGGGACATGGTGATGACTGAATGAGACGGCGGGACCATCTTGAGGCGCTAACCGGAGCAATTGCAGCAATCGCGCTGAGTGCAGCCACCGCGAAAGCTGTCGACAGTTGTCGAGTTGGCGAAGACGTGGCCCTGACTGGAGTGCTCGCGAACAACTATGACCCGGACTTCGGTTATCTGGTCAGGGATGGCACGACTAGCCCATGCTCAATCAACAACATCAGGGTCGACCACGAGATTGAAGGCTGCAAATCGGGCAGCACGTTCATCGTGAAAGGTGTCCCACAGAACGCGTCAGGAAACGCCGGCACCATGCTCGAGCTCCGCAACGTAGAGCGGTTCATGTGCGCTCAGTAGCAAAGCAAAAATGTGCACCACCCTCTGAGCCAACACCAAAGGCCGCGATCTCGTCCGGGCGCTGTTCCGAAGGTGTAGTGCTCGCGCGACCTGAGGCGGCTGCCGAGGATAAAATCAAGGGGTAAACGGGGTAAATCGCCGCCAGCCCCCTCAGTCCAGCGCCACCCCGTAGCGGTGCAAGTCCATCCCGTAGATCTGCAGCCAGCGCTTGGCGTCGTCGAGCTTCGGCATCGTCTTGGCCACCAGCGCCCAGAAGCGCGGCCCGTGGTTCATCTCCACGAGATGTGCCACCTCGTGCGCGGCCACGTAGTCGAGGATCTCGGGCGGCGCCATGATGAGCCGCCACGAGAACGACAGCACCCCTGTCGTCGAGCACGAGCCCCAGCGGCTGGTCTGGTCGCGCACCGCGATGCGCTTGGCGCTGACCCCGAGGCGCTTCGCGTGAAACGTCACGCGCTGGTCGATATGCCGGTGCGCTTCCTTGGTGAGCCAGTCCTTGAGCCGGCGCGGCGCGTGCTCCTTGTGGCCGGCGACGCGCAGCTCAGGATAGACGCGCGGCTCGGGATGGGAGCCCGTCGTCTCGACCCGCTCCACGGGTGCTCTTTGCGCCGGAGCCCCGCGCGGCGAGGGACCGGTGAACACCACCCGATGCGCCTCCCCGCGCAGCGGGATGAACACGCCGTCGCTGAACGGAACCAGGTCCGGCAGGCTGTCGAGGCGCGCGCGCACCCAGTCGATGTTCCGCGTGATGAACGATCCTGCCTCGTCGAGATCGCACTGGACGGGCAGCGTGACGATGACCGTGCGCCGCGTGCGGCTGACACGTAGCGTGAGGCGCCGCGCGCCGGGATGGCGGCGCACTTCGACCCGCGCTCCGAGATCGCCGATGTGACGGCCTTTGAGCGTCGCGGACGCCTTTCGTCTAGACTTGCGCATGATTGTCTTTCGGACTCGCGCTATCGGGAGACGCTGAAACGCGAAATTGGATCTTGGCGGATCGAACGTCGCGGTTTCGATTGTCTCCGGGCGCCGGGCGCACGCGTTCGATCTCATTCCACTTAGCAAGAGAGTGAAGCGCATCACCAGTCTGAAATTGTGACGCCGCGCAACAGGCAAATTCACTGTTGCGCTATGGCCCCACGCGTGAACAGGTGTACGCGCTTATATGCGAAGCATATGAAGAAGTCGTTCGCTGCTTGACATTCATTCGCGCGCCTCTCATCGCGGCGCCGCCTGCGGCATCGCGCGCTCGGGTGCCGAGAAGCTCGGCAGCTCGTTGAGATCGAGTGTCGGCGCCCCGGGACCGCTCAACGGCGCCTCGACGCCGTCGATGGCGGGCGGCGCGGGGTCGAGCGCGAACCCGCGCTCGATTGCCGGCCCCTCGTGCTGGGGCAGCGCCGCGGGCGCCGTCGCGGCGACGGGAGGCTTCGCCGCGGGGGCGGGTTTGTGCATCACCAGCGCCGGCATCGCCATCAGCAGCGCCACCATGACGAGCTGGATGCCGACGAACGGCACCGCGCCCCAGTAGATGTCGCTGGTCTTGACCGGCGGCATCAGCCGGCCCGTGACTTTGTCCTGATAGGCCTCCTTGGGCGCCACGCTGCGCAGGTAGAAAAGCGCGAAGCCGAACGGCGGATGCATGAAGCTCGTCTGCATGTTGACGGCGAGCAGGATGCCGAACCAGATCACGAACGGCGTCACGTCCGCCACCTGCTCGGTGACGACTCCCGCCGCGTCCGTCGTGCTGATCACCGCGAAGCCGAGGCTCTTGGCGATGGCGACCGCTTCAGGCGCCGAGCGGAAGATCGCCTCCGCCGCCGGCTTCAGCAGCGGCACCAGGATGAAGGCGAGCTCGAAGAAGTCGAGGAAGAACGCCAGCAGGAAAACGAGCACGTTGACGGCGATCAGGAAGCCGTACATGCCGCCCGGCATCGAGGTCATCAGGTGCTCGACCCAGATGTGGCCGTTGACGCCGTAGAAGGTGAGCGAGAAGATGCGCGCGCCGATCAGGATGAACATCACGAAGGCGGCGAGCTTGGCCGTCGCCTCCGCGGCTTGCCGCACGATCGCCAGGTTGAAGCGCCGCGCGTCGCCCTCGCCGTGCCGCTTCGCCGCCGCGAGCAGGAGCGCCCCAACCGCGCCCATGGCGCCGCCCTCGGTCGGCGTCGCGATCCCGACCAGGATGGTGCCGAGCACCAGGAAGATGAGCAGCAGCGGCGGCACCATGACGAAGGTGACGCGCTCGGCGATCGTCGACAGCAGGCTGCGGCCGGAGAAATGCTTGAGCGCGCGGTTCAGGAGCGCCGCCGCCAGAGCGAACGTGATGCCCGACGCCATGGCGAGGATGGCATGGTCGATGCCGCGGTACCGCGAGCCGTGCATCATGAAGGTGGCGAACAGGGCCGACAGCAGCGCCAGCACGCCGAGCGAGAAGAGCCCGCGCGATCCGTCCGCCTGGCGGTGGCCGATCTCGTCCGCGGGCAGGCCCGGCGCCGAGGACGGGCTGATCAGCGAGATCATGAGCACATAGGCCGCGTAGAGTCCCGCCAGCATCAGGCCGGGCAGGATGGCGGCCTTGTACATGTCGTCGACCGAGCGCCCGAGCTGGTCGGCGAGCACGATCAGCACCAGCGACGGCGGGATGATCTGCGCCAGCGTGCCCGAGGCCGCGATTACGCCCGAGGCGAGGCGCCGGTCGTAGCCGTAGCGCAGCATGATCGGCAGCGAGATGAGCCCCATGGAGATGACGCTCGCCGCCACCACGCCCGTCGTCGCCGCCAAGAGCGCGCCGACGAAGATCACCGCTAAGGCGAGGCCGCCGCGGATGGTCCCGAACAGTTGCCCGACCGTCTCCAGCAGGTCCTCGGCCATGCCCGAGCGCTCGAGGATGAGCCCCATGAAGGTGAAGAGCGGGATGGCGAGCAGCGTATCGTTGCGCATCACGTCGAAGATGCGCCCCGGCATCGATTGCAGGAGATGCCAGGAAAGCGTGATGGCGCCGTGCGAGTGCGGCGCGAGCTCCACGCCGACGAAGAAGAACGCGAGCCCGACCGCTCCCAGCGAGAACGCCACCGGGTAGCCGAGGAGGAGGAAGAGCACCAGCGCCGCGAACATGATCGGCGCCAGGTTCTGCGCGAGGAACGCCGTCATTGCGCGCCGCCTGTGGGCTTCGTGCCGGGACCGTGCTCGGAGCCGGCCGCGACGACGGCCTCGTGATACCCGCCATGCCCTGCGCCCTCGGCGAGGTCGCCCCGCATGATGGCGATCCGCTTGATCAGCTCCGAGACGCCCTGCACGAAGAGGAAGGTGAACGCCACCGGGATCAGCGCCTTGATTGGCCACAGCGGCAGGCCGCCGGCATTGGGAGATTGCTCGTTCTGAGCAAACGACGTCCCGAAGAAGGTCCACGACGTGTAAACCACCATCGCCGCCACCGGCAGCAGGAACAGGGCGTGTCCGACGAGCTCGATGATGTCGCGCGTGCGCCGCGAGAGGCGATTGTTGATGACGTCGATGCGGATGTGCTCGTTGACCGCCAGCGTCCAGGGCGCGGCCAGCAGGAAAACCGCCGCGAACAGCCACCACTGGATTTCGAGCAGCGAGTTCTGGCTCCAGTCGAAGACCTTGCGCATGACGGCGTTGCCGGCGCTGATCACCGCCGCGGCGACGATGAGCCAGGCGACCGAGCGGCCGAGCGCGCCCGATGCCCGGTCGATCAGCCGGCTCAAAGCCAAGAGCGCCCTCATGCGTCCCTTCCCCGATCCTCCCGCGCTCTCGGTCCTGCTGGCGGCGCGTTCGCCGCCATCCTATATCCGATCGCAAGGCGGGGGAGAACCGTGGAGAGGGGGAAGGAAACGTGGAGAGCATGGCCTTGCGGGTTTCCCGCGCATGACGTAGGGCAGGCGAGGGGCGGACCCCTCGGGATCGGCCTTTGTCGCGCGCGCCCGCGGAGAAGCGCGCCCACCAGGAGAGCGTATGTCCGACTTGAAATCACAGGTCATCGAGCGGCTGCGCCGCGTCAAAGGCCCGGACCTCGACGGCAACATCGTCGATCTCGGCCTCGTCTCGGATGTCCTGATCAAGGACGGGCGCGTTTACTTCTCGATCACCGTGCCGGCCGCGCGCGCCGAGGAGCTCGAGCCCTTGCGCGGTGCGGCGGAGAAGGTCGTGCGTGAGATCGAAGGCGTCGCCGGCGTCGTCGCCGTGCTGACCGCCGAGGCCGGTCCGGGCCAGGATCCTCGCCCGGGGGCGCGACCCACGGCGTCCGCCGCCCCGCCGGCGGGCAACGGCCGCGAGCACGCACGCGTCACCGAGGCGCGCGCGCGCGGCGCGGCGGGCGATGATGCTGCGCATCGGCCGCAACAGGCGCCTCCTGCCCAGGCACCGGCCCGCGCCACGCAGGGCGTGCCGGGCGTCAGGCACATCGTCGCCGTCGCCTCCGGCAAGGGTGGCGTCGGCAAGTCCACGGTCGCCGTCAATCTCG
>JBFXEP010000067.1:0-10499 GCA_050179995.1 Hyphomicrobium sp. | reverse complement strand
GCCTGCGCAAAGGGTTCGGCGAGGCCGCCGAGTACCGCGCCTTTCTGGACGAGAATCCGACCTGGGGCGACCGGACGACGCTGACGCAGAAGCTCGAGGAAGCACTCTTCACCCAGGGCGGGAGCTCGGGCGAGATCAAGAGCTATTTCGGGAGCCGGGAGCCGCAAACTGGCGCGGGCTACGCGGCGCTCGCCTCCGCGCATCTCGCCGAAGGCAACGAGGACGAAGCGCGCCGGCTCGCGGTCAGGGCCTGGCGCGACACGATCCTGCCCTCGGGGCTCGAGCCCGGGTTTCTGGCGCGCTTCGGCAAGCTCCTCTCGCCGGCCGACCACAAGTGGCGGCTCGACAAACTCCTGATCGACGACATCCGCTGGGACGGCGACAAGTCGCAGCGCGCGGCGATCGTGCGCCGGGTGATCCCTCTCCTGCCCGAGGGGGAGCAGAAGAAGGCGCGCGCGCGGCTCGCCGTGTTCCTCGGCTCCAAGTCGGCGCGTAAGGAGATCGAGGCGCTGCCTGCCGAGCGCGTGCCCGACTGGGGTCTCGTCTATCATCGCGTGCAGGCGCTCCGGCGCGGAGGCAAGACGCAGGAAGCGGCCAAGCTGCTGCTCAGCGCGCCGACCGAGGAGGCGCTCGTCGTCGCGCCGGACGAATGGTGGATCGAGCGGCGCGCCAACGCCTACGAGGCGCTCAACGACGGCAACCCGAAACTCGCCTACGCGCTCGTGCGCGACGCGGGGCCGCTCAGCGCCAATCCGCTCAAGGACCAATCGTTCATGGCCGGGTGGCTGGCGCTGCGCTACCTCAAGGATGCGAAGGCCGCCGAGCAGCACTTCCTCGTGATGAGCAAGTCGTCCGACGGCCCCTTGAGCCGCGCCAAGGCGCGTTACTGGCTCGGGCGCACGGCGGAAGCCAACGGCGACAAGGCCGCAGCGGACGACTACTACCGGCAGGCGCTGCAGGACCCCGATACGTTCCACGCGCTGCTCGCACGCCAGAAGCTCGAGCCGGGGCGGCTCGCGATCACGACCTCGCCGCCAGCCGAGCCCACCGAGGAGCAGGTGCAGCGCTTCGTCGGCCTCGACTCCGCGAAAGCCGTCATGATCGCCAAGAAGGCGGGACTCGACGCCAGCATCATGCGCGGCTTCCTCGTGCAGCTCCGCCTTGCCCATCTCAAGAGCGAAGCGGAGAGCGCGCTCGTCGCACACCTCGCCGAGGCGGTCGGCGATACGCAGTCGGCCGTGCGCACGGCGAAAGCCGCCATCGCGCGGGGCTACAATCTCTATACCTACGGCTACCCCGTGCACCCGTTCCCGGCCTACAAGCCGCTGCGCAAACCTCCGGAAGCGGCCTTCCTGCTCGGCCTCGCGCGGCAGGAGACCGAGTTCAACACGCTGATCGTCTCGGGGGCCGGCGCCAAGGGGCTGCTGCAGGTCATGACGGTGACTGCAAAGCACGTGTGCCGCGACTACAAGATCAAATGCGACATGGGAAAGCTTCTCTCGGAGCCCTCCTACAATACGATGCTGGCCTCCGCCTATGTGGGCGACCGCATGGAGGAGTTCTCGGGGTCGTACGTGCTGACGCTCGCGGGCTACAATGCGGGGCCGGGGCGCGCGCGTCAGTGGATCCGCGAGTTCGGCGATCCGCGCGATGCGAAGGTCGATCCCATCGACTGGATCGAGCGCATCCCGATCCAGGAGACGCGCGAGTACGTGGCGAAGGTGCTCGCGAACATCCAGATCTATCGCGCCAGGCTCGGAGAGGAGCAGGCGGCGCTGCGGCTGGAGGAGGATCTCAACCGCGCGCGCGTGGCGGCGCGGCAACCGCAAGACAAATCGGACGGCTAGCCGCCAGCGAATTTTCAGGGCCTCGCGGAGTTGGGCGATTTCGCGAGGCACCACAGTGGGGCAGAGCACATGACGCGCATGTATCAGGCCTTTCGCGAGATAACGTTCACGGCCCGGGACGGGCTCCGCCTCTACGGCCGGCACTATCCGGCTGCGTTCTGGGACGGCCGCGAGCGCCGTCCCGTGCTGTGCCTTCCGGGACTCACGCGCAACGGGCGTGATTTCAACGTCATCGCCGAAGCGCTCTCGCAGCACACGGAAGCGCCGCGCGACGTCTACACGATCGACTATCGCGGGCGCGGCGCCTCGGAGCACGCCCCCGACTGGCGCAGCTACGCGGTGCCGATCGAGATGATGGACGTCATCGACTTCATCACCATCACCGGCATCCAGGGCGCGGCGATCATCGGCACGTCGCGCGGGGGCCTGATCGCCATGGTGATGGCGGCGGCGCAGCCACGCGCGATGGGGCCGGTGGTGCTGAACGACATCGGGCCGGTCATCGACCAGAAGGGGCTCTCCCGCATCGCGGCCTATGTGGGCCGCATTCCGCTGCCCGCAACGTGGAAGGAAGCGGGCGCGCTCGTGCATGACATGGGGCGCCGCGCGTTTCCGCGCATCAGTGCCGAGGAATGGGAAGAGGTCGCCAAGCAGTGGTTCAACGAGCACAAGGGGCGGCCGGCGCCGGGTTACGATCCGGCGCTCTCCAACGCGCTCTCGGTGCTCGACGGGCCGATCCCGCAGCTGTGGCCGCAGTTCGAGGCCTTGAAGCGCGTGCCGGTGATGGTGGTCCGCGGCGAGACGTCGGACATCCTCTCGGCGGCGACGGTGGAGGAGATGCGCAGGCGGCACCACGCGTTCACGTCCTACGTGGTGCCTGCGCAGGGCCATGCGCCGCTGCTGCGTGATGCCGAGACGATCGACGCCATTGCGCAATTCCTCGCCGCCACGGAAGCGAGCGAGCTGCAGCCGCGTCTCGCCTACGGGTGAGGCGCGACGGAGCGGGACCGTCGTCCCGTCACAAGGCTCACGACCACCAGCGCGAGGAGGCCGAGCGGGACGGCGAAGATGGCGCCGGAGGCACTGTCGATGCCGGCCCAGTTGGCGAGGCCCGGCCGGCCCGGCGTGCCGCGTGCGAGCGTCTCGAGCGCCGTCCGTGCGCCGGCCCGCGCCGACGCGTCCTCGGCCTCGACCGCATCCATCTGCAAGGCGCGGAAGTTCTCGATGGCGAACTCGCCCGCGTTCGAGAGCGGTGCCCATGTCTCGTAGAAGGAGACGGGGAACGCCTGGATGCCGACATCGTAGTAGAACGCCACCCCGGCGCCGATGACGATGGCGGCCGTGACTCCGGCGGCCGTCGCGCGCTTCCAGGCGAGGCCCACGGCGAGCGCCGGGAAGAGGCCGGCTCCGGCCAGCGACAGCGATGTCACCACCATGCCGTAGAGATCGCCCGGTCGGAGCAGCGCGGCGCCGGCCGCGAGCGCGGCCGAGAGCAACCCCACGGCCAAGGCTTGCCACGACGATCGCGGCGCGTGGCTCGCCGGGACGGGCACAACGGACAGCAAGCTGCGGACAAGCGCCGTCGCCATGACGAGTGTTGCGGCGATCATGGCCACGGCCAGAGCGACCACCAAGGAGGCGGGAGCGCCCGCAAGTGCGGGAAGCGCAAGCAGCAGGCCCAAAGGCTCGACGACGAGCGCGGCCTGGCTCAGCACCGCTGCCTCGTTGCCGGCTGCGGTTGCGGCGGCGGGCAGCACCGTGCCGACAAAGGCGTGTTTCAGGGCCTCGGGCGACGGGACCGGGCCGAGGGTCTGGGCCGCTTCGACGACCACGCGCCGCATCTCCGCGTCGAGCGCGAGCCAGCGAGTCTCGATCGGCATCGGGCGCAACTCCAGTGCGTCGGCGATGGCCGCGGGATCGGTGCCCGAGCCCGGCAGGGCGCGCGCGACCTCAGCGAGCAATGCCGTCGACGTGCCGTGAATATGCGCGTAGCCGGCGGCGAGCGGCGCGTCGAGCCAGGCCGGCAGGTCGGTGAGGGGCGTTCCGGCGGCAATGACGCTGTAAATCCCGAGCTTGGCGTAGGCGGCGACCGCGGGGACGGCGAGAAGGACCAGCATCACGAACAGCGCGGCCCAGGGCGCGGTGCTCCGCGCTTCACCCGGCGTCCGTCCGGCGGCGAGCGCGGAAAGGAGCGGCGCCAGCACCGCCGTGCCGACGGCGAGTGATACGACCAGCGCGATGAGGCCCGCCCCGGGCAGGCGAAGGAACGGCGTGAGGTGCAGGCTGAAGGTGTCGAAGTCGACGAGGCCGTTCTCGAGCAGCCTGGCCTCGAGGGCGCCGATGGCGGCGAACACGTCCCCGCTGACCGCGTGCGCGGCGAGGAGAGCGAGGAGAGCCGCAAGGGCAGCGACGATGAGCACGTAGGCCGCGGTGCCGAGCGCGGACATCGCACGATCGCCGATGAACGCGGCCAGAGCAACCGTGCCCGCGAGCGCCGCCGCCACCGCAACGCCATACGGAAGAGAAAGCGCCACTTCCGCCAGGAGAGCGGCGAACGCGTACTCGGCTGCCAGGATGGGAATGAGCGCTAGCACAAGGACGGTGGGAGCGGCGGTCGCCGGCCCGCGCCCGAAGCGGCGCTCGAGGGCGGCGACGATCCTCGCATCACCCTCACCCGCGAGACGCGGGGCGACGAGCGCACCCGCCAGCACAACGCCCGCCATGAGGCCGAGGCCGTAGGCCAGATGATCGAAGCCCGCGAAATAGACGAGGCCCGGAAGCGCGGCGAGCAGGGAGACCGGAACGGCCAGACCGGCAGCGGAGAGCCCGCCGCGCACTTGCGCGGTCACGGAATCGCTCATGAGCGGCGCTCCTCGGCGTCGATGCGGTTCTGGCGCGCGGCCCAGACGAACGCCAGAGCCACGAGACCCACGAGCGCACCGAGCGCGGTGAGATAGTAGCCGAGCGACACGCCGTCCAGGCGGACGAGATGGAGGGGCTCGGCGGTGAACGGCAGGCCGATGGCGAGCGCGGCGGTGGCGACCAGCCCCGCGCCGGTCATGCGCGCGGTGCGCATGGCGTGGCGGCGCCCGGGGGAGGCGGCGATGGCGCGCCGTGCAAATCCTGCCGCCACCAGAAGCGCTCCGAGCGCCAGCACGATAATGGTGATCGGGGTGCCCACGATCGGCAGGAGTCCGAACGCCAGAACGGCGAGCATGCCGGCCATGACCACGAGACCGGCGGCGATTTCGATCATTGCTCCCGTACGCATACGCTTGCCTATCCCCGTATCAGGAGGCTCGCCGCGATCACCACGGCGACGATGACGACCAGCGGCCGGATCAGCGGCGCACCGCGCGCCATGGCCGCCTCGGCCCCGGCCCGCGATCCCACGATCTGCCCGCAGGCCATGGCCAGGCCCACTCCATAGTCGACATGACCCGAAGCCGCAAAGATGGCGAGGGCGACCGCGTTCGACGTCAAGTTGAGGAGCTTGGTGGCGGCCACACCCTTGACGAGATCCGTCCCGGCGAGCGCGACGAAGCCCATCAGGTACATGGACCCGGCACCGGGGCCGAGAAAGCCGTCGTAGGCGCCGATGGGCAGGGCGACGGCTGCCGCGAATGCGGCCGGGCCGAGCCTCAGGCGATGGGCCGTTTGGGGGATGTATGGCGCCGCCGCGAAGTAGGCGGCGATGACGATGAGCACCGCCGGCACGGCGAAGCGCAGCCAGCCGGGATCGAGACCCTGCACGGCGAGGCTACCGATGCCGGCGCCCAACGCGGTTGCCGCCACGGCGCCCTTGAGCCGCGCCACGTCGACTAGCCCTGCGCGCCAGAACGCGAAGCTCGACGCGGCGACGCCGAACGTTCCCTGCAGCTTGTTGGTGGCGATGGCGGCGACCGGCGGCATGCCTGCCATCAGGAGCGCCGGCAGGGTGAGGAGGCCGCCGCCCCCGGCGATGGCGTCGACGAAGCCTGCACAGGCCGCCACGGCGACCAGAAGCGCGATGACCTCGAGCTCCACCAGCCTGCCTCTCGATCCCGCGTGCGCGCAATGAAATTCGGGGTGGGGCCCTGCGGCTCCACCCCGAAGATCATCTCCCTAGACTTGGGCCTGAATTGTATAGCGCCCGGCTGATCTGGCCCCCTCGCCCGGCTGCGTCGGACAATGAGTGCGCCGTCCAGTTGTGTCAAGACGATGCGGTCAGGCCACGGGTTTTTCCGCCTGCGTGATGCGCTCGATGAGGCTGGCGCGGCGCTTGGGCTGCGCTTCGCCGTTGGCAGGGGCCGGGGCCTCCTGGCTCGCGCTCTCCTTGGCCTCGGCGACCGCGGGCTCGCGCGGCTCCTGGGCCTTGCCCGCGGCGCCGTCGAGCGCGCGCAGGAAGCCGCTGACGCGGGCCGAATCGCCCGCCTCGCGGCGGGTGGCCGTTGCGGCAGGTGCGGGCTCGGACGCCGGCGCCGGACGCGGGGCCTTGATGCGCTCGACCAGGGGCTGCTTCGGCCGCGCGGTCGTATCGCGGCGCGCGCCCGCGGTCGGCACTGTGCCGGCCCCGAGACGGCGCATCTCGTCCATGAAGTGTGCCGCCTGGCGGGCGAGCTTCTCGTTGGCGGCGGCGATCTCGGCGCGCAAACGCTGGATGGTGGACGTCTGCTCCTCGGACTGGGCCTGGAGCGCGCTCATGCGGGCGCGCATGGCGACCTTGCTGTCCTTCAAGGTGCGGTCGTCGACGTCCTCGGCCTCGTAGGTCGCGAGCGCGGCCTTGAGCCTGGCGATCTCGGCGGAGCGATCCTCGGCGGCCGAACGCAGCGCGCGGATCTCGGATTCGAGCGCGGCCTGGCCGGCGTGGCCGGCTTCCGCCATGCCGCGCGCCGAGCGAAGGGCCGCCTCGGCGTCGGAAAGGTCCTTGCGCAGGCGATTGATCTCGCCCGAGAGGTCCACGTCGGCCGGCGCGGCAGCGGGCGGGGAAGGCGCGGCCTCGGCGCGGGGCCTGGCGGCGGCACCATCAAGGGCGGCTTCGGCGCGCGCGCCCGCATCCGACAGCGCACTCTGCAGCTTGGTGATGATCGCCTGCTGGTCGCGCGTCTTGGAGCGCAGCGCCTCGATCTCGGATCGCAGCGCCACCTCGCCGTCGAAGCGGGGATCGGCCATGGTCTCGCGGTTGCGGGCGGCGCGGGCGGCGAGCGTGGCGTTCAGGCGGTGGATCTCGTCGCGCTGCTGGGCATTGATCTGCGTCGCCTCCTCCAGCGCATGCATCTGGCGCTGCGAGCTCTGCGTCAGGCTGCCGATCTCGCGATCGCGATGCTGCAACATGGTCTTGGTCTCGTTGAGACGGAACTCGACCTTGGGCAGGCGCTCGGCGATGGTCTGCTCGAGCACGCGGCGCGCGTTCTCGTGCTCCTCAAGCTGGGCCCGGAGCCGCTCGACCTCGCCTTCGAGCTCGCTGATGCCGGCGTCGCGGCGGTTGAGCTCGACGCGCTGGCGGGCGGCGGCATAGGCGGCCCGCTCGACCTTCTGCTCGAGCTTGTGGATGGTGAGAGCATAGGCGGCGCGGAGGCGGTCCTTGTCGGCGGCGATCTCCATCGACGACAAGGGCATGGTGGCGCGCAGGTCATCGGTGGCGATGCGCGCGGAGCGGCGGCCGTAGAACGGCGCCAGCAGGAAGCCGATGAGGCCCGCCGTGAAAAATCCGAGCGCGACCAGCATGGCCGACTGGATCGTGATCACCAGCGCATCCCCCGGGGCACTCCTCTCGTTTCAGCCGCGTCTCGTTTCAGCCGCGTCTCGTTTCAGCCGCGGCGCCCTCGCCACGGTCGCGTTCAGCACGCAACGCGATAGCGACTAAATCGCTCCCCGCGGCACGGCGCAAGGGCGCCGCTGCGGGGTTCGTCTCGGGGCATCCTTATAAAGGATTCCATGTCGGTGAGCGGGTATACTTCAAGTATCCGACGTTCGCACCAAGGCGCAAGCCGACGCCCGAGCGGATGACCGCAAGCGTCACGTGGCCGTACGTCTGGAACTGCACGCTGAGGCCGCCCACGAGATAGGCAGCGCCCTGCACACCACCGAATCTATTATAGATTTCCGCGGGGTCGTGCAGGTTATACACAAGCACCATGGCCTTCGAGCCCTCGCCGCCGAAATCATAGCCGAGCGAGGGGCCCTGCCAGAATACCTTATGGTCGCCGGCATCCTTCGTGTAGAGCGTGCCTTCGCCGTAGCGCAGGCCGACCATGAACGCGCCGCCCGCGTCCTCGCCCAGGATGTAGCCGTTGGGGCGGCCCTGGCTCTTGAACGCATACTCCACCGCCTCGCCGAGGCCCTGGCTGATGGCGCCGAAGAAGCCGTGGCCGGCGGAGACGATCTCGTTCTGCTCATAGTGCCGGCGCGGAGGCGGAGGGCCACCATCGCGATAGGCCTCCTCGCCCGGGGGCGGAGCGTAGGGCGCTCCGTATCCGCCCGGCCCACCACCGTCGGCGGGCTGACCGGGATCGCTGTAGCTGTCGGAGCGGCCGTAGCGCGACGCAGGCGCATAGGAATCGCCGCCGCCTGAATAGGCGTCACGCGACGGGCTATAGGCGTCGCCGCCGCCATAGCCACCGTTGCCGCTTGGCGAATAGGCATCGTTGGCGCCGTAGCCGCGATCGGGCGCGTAGGACTCGCCGTTTGCGGCGTAGCCATCGCGCGGGGCATTGTAGCTGTCGCCGCCGCCGGCTGCGTACGTGTCGCGGCTCGGCGCCGCGTATCCGTTGCTTGAGCTGCCCGAGCCGCTGTCTCCACCGTAGCCGTAGCCGCGGTTGGCGGAGCCGTAGGAATCGCCACGCGGCGCGGCGCTCGACTCGCCGCCGCTGCGGTAGCTGTCTGGGCTCCAGGTGTCCTGGGCGATGGCGGGTGATGCGAAGAGCAGCGCGGCTCCGGCGATGAGAGGCAGGAGGCGCGGGCGAGATGGCATGGTCATGGGATGCGAAGTCCTCGGGAGCTCAAAATCCTGGCCTCCGCACCCCGTGCGGCAGGCGCGCGAAACGCGCACGGAAGCGTGCCGAACCCCGAATGATCCTTGCTTCAAAGTGTTACCAAAGTGTGGCTGCGGAAGGGCGCACTTCGCACGGAACTGCGCAATGAGCGAGGCAAGGCTGCGCCACGACTCAGCTTTTTCAGCTCACGACTTTTGCGCGCCGGAGGGACGAGAGTCCCGCCGCAGCGCCGCCCGAGCGCGCGCGACCTCAGCCCATGCGTGGCCGTCGAGACTCATCGGTCCGCCAAAAGGCCGGGTTTCACGCGTGGCCTGCGCCGCCAGCCTTTGCAGTTTGCGGAGCGGCGTGTATCAGGGATCACTTCTGCTTTGTGACGGGCGAGCGACAGACGCTTGCGCGCGGTCTTTGGCGAATCATCGTCACGTTTGTAGACTTCGGCGAGGCCGGTGATTCACACTTGGGCAGAGCGCCCGAGCGATCATGGACCAGGCAGCATCCGAGGGGGCAATTCCATGACTGAGGCGACGGCGCGCGTTCATCCCACGGACCTCGAGCTCGCGGCGCTGATCTCGAGCAAGATCTGCCACGACGTGATCGGCCCGGTCGGCGCCATCTACAACGGCCTCGAAATCCTGAACGAGGACGACGACGCGGAAGCCAAGACGTACGCGCTCTCGGTGATCCGCAACGTGACGGAGCAGGCTTCCGCCAGGCTCCAGTTCGCGCGCTTCGCCTTCGGCGCGGCGGGAAGCGCCGGCTCGCTCATCGACCTCGGCACCGCCGAGCAGATCTCGCGCGGCTTCGTCGGACAGGGCAAGCACAAGCTCTCCTGGAGCGGCCTTGCCGGACACATGTCCAAGGACAAGGTGAAGCTGCTCCTCAACCTCGTGGCGATGGCCATCACGGCGCTGCCGCGCGGCGGCGACATCGAGGTCGTCATGCAGGGGACGACGGAGGCGCCGAGCTTCGTCATCCGGTGTAGGGGCACCGGTGCTCGCGCCCCGCAGCACCTCGGCGAGTTCATCTCCGGCGAAGGCGTGCCGCCGCTCGATGCCATGACCATCCAGGCCTACTACACGTGGCGGCTCGCCCAGTCCGCGGGCCTCAAGCTCGCCATCGTCAAGGATGGGGCGGACGTGCTGCTCTCGGCGCTCGGTTAACTTTTCCGGCGGCTCCGCCCTGCCCGTCCGACGGCGAATTTCTGAATGTTTTTTTGAGATTTCATCACTGCCGGTCCTGCCGGCGGCCTCAACCGGACGTTAACTCCTTTACATCACAAATCAGTTGCAGGTTGGTGCTCAGGCTCAATGCCGAGCGCTGTTTCCGCGGCCAGTTTCCGACGTCGAGATTGCATGAAGCGCTGCCTCATAGCCGATCCGTCCGAGATCATTCGCAAGATCGCTCGGCACTATCTCGAGCAGCAAGGGTACGAGGTGCACGAGGCGGGCTCGGCCAGCGACGCCCTCGCCGCCTGCCGTGCACATGCCTACAAAGCGCTCCTGCTCGACTGGCGGCTGCCTGGGATGACAACGGTCGAGTTCCTTTCCGCCGTGCGCTTCGGCGACGTCAAGCACAAGCCGCTCGTCATCTACACCACGCTCGAGAACGATCCCGCCGCCATCTCGCGTGCTTTCGCGGCAGGCGCACACTCCTATCTCCTGAAGCCGTTCGATCACGC
>JBFXEP010000066.1:0-10523 GCA_050179995.1 Hyphomicrobium sp. | reverse complement strand
CACGCAGGTGCCGCGCGGCACGCTCGTGGCCGCGGCGCAGGCGGAGCTGAGGGCGGCCCTCGCCGATTGGCCGCCGGAGCACGTCGACCGCTTCATCGAGCGCCACTCTCCGGACTACTGGCTGCGCACCGAGCCCAAGCGGCAGGTCTACCACGCGCGTCTTCTGCGCCGCGCCGAGAGCGAGGGCCGCACGTTCGCCGCCGAGCACAAGACGGACGCCTTCACCGCCATCACCGAGCTGACCGTGTTCGCGCCCAACCATCCGCGGCTCTTGTCGCTCTTCGCCGGCGCCTGCGCGGCCAACGGCGCCAACATCGCCGGCGCCCACGTCACGACCACGCGCGACGGCTTCGCGCTCGATACCTTCCTGCTGGCGCGCGAGTTCGCCCTCGACGAGGACGAAATCCGCCGCGCGCGGCGCATCGAGGACACCATCGAGCGCCTGCTGCGCGGGGAGACGTGGGTTGCCCAGCTTCTCGCCACTCGCCGTCCCGTGCCGGCCAGGGTCGAGGCCTTCATCGTTCCGCCCGAGGTCTACGTCAATAACGCGCTCTCCGACGTGTTCACGGTCATCGAGGTGGCGGGCCGCGACCGCACGGGCCTCCTCTACGAGCTGACGACCGCGCTCTCCGATCTCTCGCTCGACATCGCGTCTGCGCACGTCACGACCTTCGGCGAGAAGGCCGTCGACGTGTTCTACGTGACGGACTTGACCAACAAGAAGATCGAGAGCGAATCCCGCCAGGACGCCATCAAGGACCGCCTGACCAAGATCCTCGAGGGCCCTGCGCCTTCACCCTGACCCCGGTGAAAAGTGTTCCCTGGCTTGTTGAAACACGCGATCCGCGCCGTAGGCGCGGCGCGCAAATGCGCGCGCTGAATTCTTCAGCGATCGCGGGTTTCAACAAGCCAGGGTAAAGAACGTACGAGTCTCGGCCGAAGGCCGGGGCCGCAAGGCAGCCCGGCGCGAGCGCCGCCCCAGCGGAGGGCGCCCGCACGAACGTGCGGATCAGCGCCCGTGAGCTAGCTAATGCGCCGCTTCCCAGTTCGCGGCCGCCTTGGCGTCGACGTGGATCGGCACGGCAAGCTCGATGGCGGGTGACGCGGCGCCTTCCATCACGCGGCGCGCGACTTTGATCAGCGCCTCGGCCTCACGCTCCGACACCTCGAACACGAGCTCGTCATGCACCTGGAGCAGCATGCGCGCCGTCGCGAGCTTGGCCGCATCGATCGCCGGTCCCATGCGGATCATGGCGCGCCGGATGATGTCGGCCGCGCTGCCCTGGATCGGAGCGTTGATCGCCGCGCGCTCGAGGTTGCCGCGCACACCCGGGTTCTTGGTGTTGATCTCGGGATAATGGATGCGCCGCCCGAAGATGGTCTCCACATAGCCCCGCTCGTGCGCGCGCTTCTTAGTCGTCTCCATGTAGTCGCGGATGCCGGGGAAGCGCTGGAAATAGGTCTGAATGTAGGCGCCCGCCTCCTCGCGCGGAATGCCGAGCTGGTTGGCGAGGCCGAACGCCGAGATGCCGTAGATGATGCCGAAGTTGATCGCCTTCGCGCGCCGCCGCACGTCGGGCGGCATGTCGCGGACGGGAACGCCGAACATCTCCGACGCCGTCATGGCATGGATGTCGAGCCCGTCGGCGAATGCGGCCTTGAGCTGCGGGATGTCGGCGATGTGCGCCAGCACGCGCAATTCAATCTGCGAGTAATCCGCCGAGACCAACGTGTTCCCCTTCCCCGCCACGAACGCCGTGCGGATCGCGCGCCCCTCCTTGGTGCGGATCGGGATGTTCTGCAGGTTGGGATCGTAGGACGCGAGCCGCCCCGTCGTCGTCGAGGCCATCGCATAGCTCGTATGGATGCGCCCCGTCTCGGGATGAATGAACGCCGGCAGAGCGTCGGTGTAGGTCGAGAGCAGCTTCGAGAGCTGCCGCCATTCGAGCATCTTGTTGATGAGCCCGCGCGCGCTCTCCGGCACATCCTCGTTGGCGGCAAGGTCGTCGAGCAGCCCCGCGCGCGTCTCCCACTGCCCGCTCTTGGTGCGCTTGCCGCCGGGCAGCTTCAGCCGGTCGAACAAGAGTTCGCCGAGCTGCTTCGGCGAGCCGAGGTTGAATTTGTGCCCGACGAGGCCGTTGATCTCCTCCTCGAGCCGGGTCAGCGACTGCGCGAACGTCGACGAGAGCCGCGAGAGCACGCTCCGGTCGACGAGAATGCCGTCATGCTCCATGCCGACAATCGCCGGGAGAAGCGGCCTTTCGAGCGTCTCGTACACGGTCGCGAGCCGCTCCGCCGCAAGCCGCGGCTTGAGCTTCATCCAGAGCCGCAGCGTCACGTCGGCGTCCTCGGCCGCATACTCCGCGGCCTTCTCGATCGGCACCTGCGCGAAGTTCTTCTCGCCTTTCTTGCCGGGCGCCAGCTCGAGCACGCGCTCGAAGGGGATGGGCGTGTAGCCGAGGTGCCGCTCGGAGAGCGCGTCCATGCCGTGCGCGCTCCGCCCGCAATCGAGCACGTAGGAGATGAGCAGCGTATCGTCGATGGGCTTGAGGTCGATGCCGTAGCGCTTGAGCACGAGCGCGTCGAACTTGAGGTTGTGCCCGATCTTGAGCAGCGTCCGGTCTTCGAGCAGCGGCTTCATCAGCGCCAGCGTCTCGGCGAGCGGCGCCTGCGGCAGGCTCGACGCATCCCCGAAATCGAACCCGCCCTCCGGCGGACGGTGCCCCATCGGCACGTAGCAGGCCTTGCCGGGCTGGATCGCGAGCGAGAATCCGACGAGATCGCACGTCATGCAGTCGAGCGAAGTGGTTTCCGTGTCGAAGGCGAAGCGCCCGGCTTCGCGCGCCGCCGCGATCCACCATTGCAGCCGACCCACATCGATGACGGTCTCGTACGCCGCGCGGCCGAACGGCACGGCCACGACCTTCGCCGCGAGGATCGCCGCCCCCGCCTCGGGCGTCCCCGGCCCACGCGTGTCGGCACTTACCCCTCCCCCTCGTGCCGAAGGCGCGGAAAAATCATGTGGTGAGGGGGCAGGGGTGGGGGGAACCCCGACAGCGGCGGCCGTTTGTGTGTCCCCCCCTCCCGGCGTCCCCCGCAAGGGGGGAGGAGAAGCGACCGTCGCCCCGCCACCAGCCTCCACCCCAAGCTTCTCCGAGATGCGCTTGGTGAGCGTCGTGAACTCCATGCGCTTGAGGAAGCCCAGCAGCGCCTCCGGGATCGGGTCCTGCACGCCGAAACGTTCGACGGCCAGCTCGACCGGCACATCGTCCTTGAGCGTCACGAGAGTGCGCGAGATCCGCGCCTGCTCGGCGAACTCGATCAGCTTCTCGCGCCGCTTCGGCTGCTTGATCGACCCCGCCGCCGCCAAGAGCGAGTCGAGGTCGCCGTACTCCGTGATCAGCTCCGCTGCCGTCTTGACGCCGATGCCCGGCACGCCCGGCACGTTGTCGGTCGAATCCCCGGCCAGGGCCTGCACGTCGATCACCTTGTCCGGCGCCACGCCGAACTTCTCGCGCACCTCGTCGCTGCCGATCTTCTTGTTCTTCATGCCGTCGAACATGACGACCCCCGGCCGCACGAGCTGCATCAGGTCCTTGTCCGACGAGACGATGGTGACGTCGCCGCCCTGATCGACCACGTGACGCGCGTAGGTGGCGATCAGGTCGTCCGCCTCGTAGCCGAGCTGTTCCAGGCACGCGACGTTGAACGCGCGTACCGCCTCCCGGATGAGCGGGAACTGCGGCACGAGCTCCTCCGGCGCCGGCGGCCGGTGCGCCTTGTAGTCCTGGTAGATCTCGTTGCGGAACGTCTTCTCCGAGGCGTCGAACACGACGGCGAGGTGCGTCGGCGCTTCCGACGCCTTGGTCTCGACCAGGAGCTTCCACAGCATGGCGCAGAAGCCGTGCACGGCGCCGACCGGCAACCCGTCGGAGGGGCGCGTCAGCGGCGGCAGCGCATGGAAGGCGCGGAAGATGTAGCCCGATCCGTCGACCAGGTAGACGTGGCTGCCCTTGGCGATCGGCACCGGCTCGCCATCGGGGACGGAGCACTGTGGCGCGGGGCGTCCAGATTTTGCGGGGGAGTTGGCTGTCATGGCCGCGCAATATAGGGGTCGAGCGCGCCGCGGTCAGCCCCTTGCGCTTAAACGGTCACAAAAGCCGACTGCGTTTGCCCCGTGTCGCGGAATGCGCTATCAGAAGCGCCCGGCCGCCCACCATCGGCCGATGGCTCTTTTTGCTGCACCCGTAGCTCAGCTGGATAGAGTGCTGCCCTCCGAAGGCAGAGGTCGCAGGTTCGAATCCTGCCGGGTGCGCCAGCCCAACTTCAACCCCCCCTCAAGGCAGCGGCTCATCATCCCCTCTGCCCAGAAAGCCGTCCCGCTGCAACGCCTCCCGGCACGACGGGCTGAGCGAGGCGGCGTTGGACTGCATGCAGACGAGGCCGCGTCCCCATCCCGGAGGCACGCCCGCACAAAACCGCTCGTAGTCGGCGCGGCAGCTCTTGATCGCGCCGGCAAAGGCAAGGCCGCGCACGGTCAGCGCCTGGAAGCATGTCTGCGAGAGCTGGTCCGCCTGCGCGTTGAGGCAGGTCAGCACGCGCCCGCCGCCGAAGGGGACGCCGCGGCAGAGCCGCATGTAGTCGGCGAAGCAGGCTTGCCGCAGCGGCGGGCCTTGCACGAGGATCGGTCGCTGTTGGGCGAGAGCCTGGGACGCGGACAGGAGGAGTGCGGCCGCGAGCATCAAGGCGTGAAGAGAGCGAGGCATCTGTCCTACCGGCACGATCGCAAGCCACAACACCTTGTAAGGATGACGCGCGGCGCCGTCGAGGATCGAGGGACATCTCGCCTGGCAAGGCCGCGCGCGCCGTCCGCGCGGCCTTGCGCCTCACGGCTCGCTACCAGCGGCAGCGGCGTACGCCGTAAGCGTCGATCCAGCAGCGGTTCGGGAAAGCCGCACGCGGCCAGCACTTGATCGGCCGGCACGCGCGGCCATGCCGGTGCCATCGCAGAACCGGCCCCCACTCGCAGGAGCGATGGCATCCGTGGACTTGAATGACATGGCTGTCGACGGGCGCCGGGCGCAGGCCGGTGGCGGGCATCGCCACCGCGACAGAGGCGGTGCCGAGGAACGCAGTCGAAAGCAGGACCGAGCAAAGACGTGACGGGAAGGTCATGGGAGCGAGCTCCGGTTCGATGGGAAGGGTTGCGATCAGTCGACGGTCACGCTGCCACTGCGCGTCCACGTGTTGCCGCCGCGCCCGGTGTAGGAGCCGGTGAAGGAGCACGTCCCGCCGGCGCATTCGCGCGAGCGCTCGTAGGAGCGCGTGTATCCTGCAGGCCCGGTGAAGGTGCCGCTGCGGGTGCAATCCCCGCCCTCGCAGTGCCCCGACCTCTGCCACGTGGCCGTGCGCCCGCCGGGTCCGGTCGCGCTTCCCCCGCGGCTCCAGGACCGTCCGCCGGCGTCGGCGGGCATGGCCGACAGCACCGCCGCGAGGAGGGCCAGCACCAGCGTCATGAAGATGGCCGTGGCCTTTATCGATCGTCCAGTAAGCATGTTGGTCTCCGCTATCGTTAAGGATGTCCCCGGTGATGCGGATGTAGCCCCTGCCCTTTGCTGCCGTTTGCCCGCCATCAAACGGCTGATGTCGTTTGTTTTCTGGAATGTATCCGTTTGTAACGGCCCCGCTTTCATGCTTGCTTTCGCCGCGTGATTCTTCGAGCTTGGCGCCCATGGCGACGAAGTCGGATGCGCTCATTTTCGTCTGTGAGGACGACGAGGAGATTCAGCGCCTCGTGCGCGACATGCTCCTGCGCGAAGGCTTCGCGGCCGAGGTGGCGGCGAGCGGCGATGCGCTCGATCACCTGCTCGCTCTGCAGAAGCCGGATCTGGTCATCCTCGACCTGATGCTGCCGGGCGAGGACGGCCTCTCGATCTGCCGGCGCTTGCGCACCCGTGGAAGCGTTCCGATCCTGATGCTGACCGCCAAGGCCGATGCCATCGATCGCGTCGTCGGGCTCGAAATGGGCGCCGACGACTACCTGACCAAGCCGTTCAATCCGCGCGAGCTCCTGGCGCGCATCCGCGCGCTTCTCCGCCGCACGCGCGGCACGGTCGAGGTCGAGCTCAATCGGCGTCGCGGGTTCATGGGGCTTGTCATGGACCTCGACGCACGCCAGCTCGCGACCGAGTCCGGCGAGCCGATCCCGCTCACAACGGCGGAGTTCGAGCTTCTCGCCTGCTTCGTCGAGCGACCGCGCCGCGTCTTGACGCGCGACCAGCTTCTCGACTGGACGCGCGGCCGCATGGCCGATCCCTTCGATCGCAGCATCGACATGACGATCTCGCGCTTGCGCAAGAAGATCGGCGCCGTGGCACCGGGCATCGAGCTGATCTCGACAGTGCGCAACAACGGCTATCTGTTCGTGCCCGCCGTAAAGCAGCTCGACACATGATCCGGCTTGGCTTCGGCGCGCGCCTGCTGCTCATTGTCGTGACCGCCCTCGTCGCACTGCAGGTGCTCGCCGTCGTCGTCTACTTCCAGCAGCGGAGCCGCGACACGGCGACGGGCTTCCGCCTTCCGGTCCCCGATCAGGCCGCGGCCCTCGTTGAGCTTCTCGAGCGCACGCCGAAGGCGGAGTGGCCGCTCGTGCTGCGCGCCGCCAACAGCGCCGACCTGAGCGTCAAGATCGCCGAAGGAGCCCCGCGCGGTGCCGAGCCCGCCTGGTATGAGGCGCCGGTCGTCGAGCTGATCATGCAGCGCTACCTCGCGGCCCTCGGCGGCAGGCCGGTGAGAGTCTCCGTAGAGGCCTCGTCGGAGCGCAGCGAAGGGCCGCTGAGATTTCTGGCCTGGGCCTCGCCGGGCGCCGTCGAGATCGAGGTGGGCCTCAAGACGGGCGAGACGCTGGTCGTCACCACCGCCGGCGCCTTGACCTTCTCCATGCTGGGCTTCCCTCCGGGCTTCTGGGCCGGCCTGCTCGGCTTCGCCATCGCCCTCGTCACCGTGCTCATGCTGCGCCGTGAGGCGCGCCCGCTGCGTGATCTCGCTGCTGCCGTCGATCGCATGCAGCTCCCGGAAAAGGCAGAGGTCATTGCCGATGCACCGCGCAGTGCGCCCGAGATCCGCGCGCTGATCTCCGCCTTCAACCGGCTCGGCGAGCGCGTGACCAGCCTGTTGCAGGCGCGCAAGGTCATCGCCAGTGGCATCTCGCACGACCTGCGCACGTATGCCGCGCGCCTCAGGCTGCGCGCCGAGCTGATTGCCGACACCGACGAGCGCGCCAAGGTGGTCCGTGACCTCGATGACATGAGCCGCCTCCTCGACGATTCCTTGCTCGCTTTCGAGGCGCGCCCGCCGGACCGTGAGCAGCAGCTTTTCGGCATCGGGCCGCTGCTAGAGCGCGAGACCGAGGACCGGCGCCTGGCCGGATCGAAGGTCTCTCTATTGCTGTCGGATGAAGCTGCCGCCGCTGAGATGCTCGGGGATCCGCTCGCCATCCGCCGCCTCATCGCCAACCTGACCGACAACGCCATCACCTACGGCGGCGAGGCGAGCATCGCGGCCCGCGTCGAAAATGGCATGATTGTCATCACCATCGACGACAAGGGGCCGGGCATCGGCGCAGCCGACCGCGAACGCGTACTCGAGCCCTTCGTGCGCCTCGAGGGATCGCGCAACCGCAAGACGGGCGGCGCGGGCTTGGGCCTCGCTATCGCTCGCAAGGCCGCCGAGCAGCACGGCGGCACATTGAGCCTCAAGGACTCGCCGTCCGGCGGCACGCGCGCCGAGGTCCGCCTGCCCGGCTTCGAGGCCGAGCGATCCGTGCCGGACCGGTGAGATGCCGGTGGACTTGGAGCAAGACGCCCCGCCCTCAGTACCGCCTCTCCGAGTGTATGGAATCTTCGCCGACGTTCACCACCATGTCGCTGCCCGACCTCACCCAGACCTCGATGGTGAAGGGAACAAGCACGTCGTCCCCATCACAGGAGGACCGGTCGCTCGGCTGACCCGCTCTGGAGAAGTTGAAGCCTCCTTTGGGCAGACACGTCTTGTAGCTCGTGCCCGTGAATCCTTCTTCGTCGATGCTGTTTTGCACCGTCTTCATCGACAGGAATTCCCAGCCCTCCACATAGCTCTGGGGCATCGGTGGAATGGACCGCTGACGCACGGCATCGGCTTCAGCGTCGAATTTGCCTGCCACCGTGCTCTGTTGCGAGCCGGGCAGATACTTGACCAGATGATCGTAGAAGGAGAAACCCTGGATGGCCTCCCTCTTGCGCATGTAGATTTCCAGCGTTTCCGTGATCTGGAGCTCGAGCTGGTCGGCCTGGTAGCGCGCTTCCGCGAGCTTGCGCTCGTATTCCATATCCTCCGCCGACTTCTCCCGTTCGATGGCCACATAGCCCCACGATCTCCCGCCGCCGAGCCAGCCGCCGTCGATCCGCTCGCAGCTCCCGTTGCCGATATAATACCAGCCCTTCACGGCCCAGCTGTCCGTCAGATAGTCGAAACCGGTCTTGATGATCACCGCGACCCGGATCTTGCGCTCGGCGACGTTGCACAAGTCGATGTAGCCGGCCTGCGCCGGTCCTGCGAGGCCCGCCCAAAAACACGCCGCGCAGAGCGAGAAGCGCCACGTCATGACTGCGCCCGCCGTTTGCCGACCAGCCAATCCGCCGCGAAAAGCACCGCGACCGGCAACAGAAGGAACATCAGGAACGCGAAGAAGCCGCCGCCGTCACCGACGAACGCCGAGCTGTCGACCATGACGAAAAGCAGCGCGAGCAGCCACAAACCCGCCGCCAGATAAGACCCTCGGGAAACCAGCCCTCGCTGCGCCCATGCGCGTTTGATCACGGACCGCCCGGCAGGCGTTGCAATCGCCGGTTCGGTCGCAGCTTCCGTTGGGGTGCCCTCGCTCGCGGCATCGGAAGTTCGTCGCTTGCGGATCAGAAGCCAAGCGGTGGCCGTCATGATGAGGAAGAAGAAGATGCCGCCGACGTGCAGATAGCTCGTCACCGTTTCGAAACCGACGCTGCCCGGACTGAAGACGGTCCGGCCTACGAGCTCGCCAATCGGAAAGGAGAGCGGAAAGCCGACAAGCCCTGCAGCGAAGAGCCTGCGCCGCTTCGGAAAGAACCAGAGGCCGATGGCGATGGCAAGTGAGGATGCTCCGGTCGCCAGCGCGACAACCGGCATCCAAGGCAGAAAGCTGTCACCCGCAAAGAGGTCTTTGAAGCTTAAGAAGATGACGAACGCGGCAAGCGCGCCCACGACGAGCGCGCCAATCCTTCGTGCCCAAAAAACGACCTTGCTCCAGTTGATGCGCATGCCGACGCCCCCCACGCCAATCCCCTAACAAACTCAGTATGTTTCAAGGCTGCGACACATACAAGATGAGGTGATGTAAGATGATCGGTATGCGCCGCACGTCCGCGCACCTCCTCGCGAAGGCGCGCAGACGCTTTGCGGAGTGTGGGGCACTCACCGCATCAGCCACCACGACACGAAGTTCGACACCCAGCCGAAGGGCGGACGCAGCGCGCCGGTGAGGTTCCAGCGGCTCTGCTCGAAGATGCCTTTCGCGTGGCTCAAGGCGCGGAAGCCCTCGATGCCGTGATAGGCACCCATGCCGCTGGCGCCGACGCCGCCGAACGGCAGATCGTCCTGCGCGTAGTGCAGCAGCGTGTCGTTGATCGCCACGTTGCCGGAGGTCGTGCGCTCGAGAACGCGGCGCCGGTCGTCGCCGTTGCCGCCGAAGTAGTAGAGCGCCAGCGGTCGCGCGTCCGCGTTGATGCGGGCGATCGCCTCGTCGATGTCGCGGTAGGGCACCACCGGCAGCACCGGGCCGAAAATCTCCTCGCGCATGACCTCCATGTCGGAGGTCGCACCCAGCACCACCGTCGGCGCCAGCGTGTGCGGACGGCGCCGCGCGGCTTCCGGCTCCACGCCGACCTCGACGATCTTCGCGCCCTTGGCGCGGGCGTCATCGATGAGGGCGGTGAGGCGGCCGTAATGGCGCTCATTCACGATCGCCGTGTAGTCGCTGCTGGCGGGACCTGCCGGATAGAGCGCACGCACCGCCGCGTCGTAGGCCGCGACGAAGGCGTCGGCCTCCATCTCGGGCACGAGCGCGTAGTCGGGTGCGACGCAGATCTGCCCGCCGTTCGCCAGCTTGCCGAAGGCGATGCTCTGCGCGGCGCGCGCCAGCGACGCGTCCTTGGCGATGACGGCGGGCGACTTGCCGCCGAGCTCGAGCGTCACCGGCACCAGGTTGGCGCTGGCGGCCTTCATCACGGCGCGTCCGACCGGCGTGCTGCCGGTGAAGACGAGGTGATCGAAGGGCAAGCCCGAGAAGGCGGCCCCGACCTCAGGCCCGCCCGTCACGACGGCAACCTGCTCCTCCGGGAAGATCTCGGCGAGCATCTTGGCGAGCAGCGCACTCGTCGCCGGCGTGAACTCGGACGGCTTGACCATGGCCCGGTTGCCGGCCGCGATGGCGGTCGCGAGCGGCATCAGCGAAA
>JBFXEP010000065.1:0-10569 GCA_050179995.1 Hyphomicrobium sp. | reverse complement strand
CGTGTCAAGGCGCAAGACCGGCGAGCGGTTGCCGCCTAGCCAGCGGGCGGATAGCAACGCGAGGCGCTGAGGGCGCCGCCCGCCTTGAGGTCGAGCTTGTCCCAGCATCGCAAGGCGGGCGTCTTGTAGACGTGACCCGAAGCATCCCCGTCGCCACCCGTCACGTCGGGACCGATCGGAGGCCATGGCGGATCCGCCGGCCACCACGCGGGCTTTTCCGCGTAGCGATACGAGGCCGGCAACGCCTGATCGGCCGGAACCGGCACGCCGGCCGGAATCTCCGCCGCCTCGAAGCGCGCCGCCGCGTTGAAGTGATCGTAGTTCCCCCAGCGCAGGAGTGTCTCCGCGACCTTCGGGTCCGGATACCCGCCGGACGCCGCGAAGCCGTCCCACGGCGACGCACTGCAATTGCCGAGGTTGGGATAGCCGAGGCGATAGATCGCAGGCGTGCCGCATCCCGCATACGCCGTCGCTGCCTGCTGCGGCGAGCCGAGCACGTTGCCGACGAGGCTGTAGTTGTAGGCGAGGCGCCCGAGCCAGACCGCCTCGCTCGCCACCTCGTGCAGCGGATTGAAGCCTGTGAAATGGTTGCGCAGCGCCACGCCATAGCCGCTCCCGCCGAAATAGCTGTCGGAGCCCCACATCTCGGCGATGTTGCCCTCGTAGAGGTTCCTCACGTTGAACGGCGCGTGCCCATCGTCGAACGTCCACGTCACGAGGCCGCTGCCGCCCTGCTCCGGCGTCCCGTGCGAATAGTTGTAGGCGATAGTGAAGCCGCTGCTGCTGCCGTTGAGCTCGATCGCCGGAAACACCCTGTTGAAGATGGTGTTCTCGATCAATGCGCTGCTGTTGGCGCCGTACTGATAGTTTCCGTAGAAGTTGATCCCGCTGTTGTTGGGCCCCCCGCCTCCGACATGAATGAAGGAATCGCGAAGTTCCACGTTGAGGGTGCCGAGCAGCACGAAATGGTATCCTTGCACGTTGACCGACTCGACGCCTTTGACCCAGCAGCTGTCGCAGTACTCGACGAGAAAGCTGTAGCCTCCGCTGAAACCCGCGTGATCCAGCTTCAAGTCCTCGACCCCGCTCCTGCGCACGCTTAGGAACCGCGCTTTCACCCTCGGCTCTCCTTGCGAGAAATCGTGGAACAGAGGGTTGCGCAGCGTGATCTTCGTGCCGCTGATCGCCGCGATGGCATTGAGCTGCGTGATGTTGCGCGTGCCCCCGCCCTGCTTTCCGGTGTTGACGACGAGGCTCGCGTCGTCCTCGCGATCGATCTCGATCATCGTCCCGACCGTGAGCTCCGCCACCGAGGCGAGCGTCACGTCCCTGGAGTCCTTGAGGCCGCCGCCGGTGATCGCAGTATCGACCGCAATCGTTCCCCCTCTTCCGAGCGAGATGATGTGTCCGCCGGTGAGGATGGTCTTGTCGGCGCCCGCGCCGCGTAACGTGACATTGCTGGCCGAGAGCACGATCGGGCCCCCGAGCGAAACCGCCGAGAAGGTCCCCTCGCCGAGCGCGACGACGCCGTCCTTGCACGATGTGATCGCGGCGTTGATCTCCGCCGCCGTGGCGCCGGGCATGAAGGTCGCGCAGACGGTCGAACGGTGCGGAATGCCCCCGGGCACGCCCGCCACCGCCCAATCGATGCGCCGGCTCTCCGGCAGCGGGTCGCCCAGCGGGTCACCGTGAGCTGGAAGGCCGGCCAGCAACACGCCGGCGCCCGCAAGCGCAAAAAGCCTCTGCATGTCCGCGTTCGCCTCCCTGGGTCGCGCCGATCCTAACGCGGAATTGGGGCTCTGCCTCGTTCCGAGCGGTGGATCGTTAACCCACGCGGCAGCAAGGAGCAGAGCACCCAGGGGGTGGGAGACGAGCGTCGGCGAAGTGACCGAGTGACTATGGGTGTCATCGCTTAGTGGACGCTGATCATCTGGCACCGCCACATGCGAACGTCTTCGTTCCATAACAAAAGCGGGGCAGACGCTACTTCGTAAAATAGTAAGTACTATTCGTGTTCGGGCGCCCCGATCCGTCTGTGAATCGCTTCTTCACGACAACGCGCAGCGACGTGTCGGAATCCAGGATGTACGCCTCTTCGCCGATACTAAAACCGGTGTCCCGAGCAATGGAGAGCCGCTTGTCGTCGCTATCAGTGGATGACGTGGTTATGGGCGGATGCTCGCAATCAGTTGGATGGCAGGAACCCCATGTCTTGATGATCAGCGAGTTCAGTCTGCTCTGAATATTCACGCGCGTGATGCCGTCTGTTTCGGAATTCACATTGCGCCAGGTTCCAACGAACTTATCGACGTTGGACCCAGAAGGCTCCTGCTCTCTTTTGTTGTAAAGCCAGTACGCACCCGTCGAAAGCAACCCACCTATTAGGATGGCCGCCGCAAGCGACCTCCACATGCGAGCCTTCTTAGCCCTTTGTGCGGCATCCTTCGTATTGCCTCCGAGCGACCGCACGAGCGTATCGGCGTCGTCATCGAAGCGCTCGTGTCGTATGCGCACGGCGTTGAGGTGTGACAATGCCTGGATATCGCTCGGCAGCTCTCGGGGCGAGGGCATGTCGGCATTATCGATGAGAACAGGGATGACTTTGATGCCTCGCTTTATTGCGGAGGCGATCTCGGTTCTCACGAAGTCGTCGGCGGCATCGATGCGCCGCACACCCTGAGCATTTTTGACCGTCATCCAGTCGGAGCCGATGACAGCAAGGAAAATTGTTGCCCTTCCAACGTGATGGTCAAGAACCTGAACGAAGTTCGCGCCCGGCGAGATGGCATCGACATCCATGAACACCGCATCTTTGGAGAATGAGCGAACCAGGCGGTCGTAAAGCCTGCCCGCAGCAGCGGAAGTATCCTCTCTGCGGTAGTTCACGAATATGCGGGTGTCCAAGGCACGCCCCCCATGCTCAGTGGAGGGAATGTTAGTGGAGTGATGTCGCGAAGGCGAGAGGAAACCGGTGCTTGGTGCCGCCTCCCGCCCCGTGCTCACCGCAGAGCGGATACGCCTACCGCGCGAGCTCCTTCAGCCCGCGCCGGATGAGCTTCGCCGTATCGGCATCCGCGCCGAGCTCCTTCATGGCTGCCGCCACGGCGGCCGAGGCCTGCGCCGGATTGTAGCCGAGGTTGGTCAAGGCCGAGATGGCCTCGGCGGCGGCCAGCCCCTCGGGCGGCACCTCCGCAAGCCCGCCCGGACCGGACGCGACCGGCACATGCAGCCCCGCGACCGACAGCGCCGGCGCCTTGTCCTTGAGCTCGGCCACGATGCGCTGCGCGAGCTTCTTGCCGACGCCGGGCGCCTGCTCGACCGAGGCCCAGTTGCCGAGCGCGATGGCGTTGGCGAGATCCTGCGACGAGAGCACACCGAGCACGCCGAGCGCCACCTTCGAGCCCACGCCCTGCACGCTCTGCAGGGTGCGGAACCAGCTCCGCTCGACCTCGCTCTGGAAGCCGTAGAGCCGGATCGCATCCTCGCGCACATGCGTATCGATGGTGAGCAGCACCGCTTCGCCGAGCTTCAAGTTGCGCAGCGTGCGCGCCGAGAGTTGCACCTCGTAGCCGACGCCGCCGACGTCGACGATCGCGTGCGCCTCCCCGATGGCGTCGATCTTCCCCTTGAGCTGCCCGATCATGCGCGCTGCCCGATCATTCCGCGGCCCCCTCGCTCACGCGCCGGGCCAGCGCCGCCGCCCCGCGATGGCTCGCATGGCAGATGGCGATGGCGAGCGCATCCGCCTCGTCCGCGCTCTCGAAGCGCGCCTTTGGCAGCAGGAAGCCGATCATGGCCTGCACCTGCTGCTTCTCGGCGTGCCCCGCCCCGACCACCGACTTCTTGATGAGGTTCGGCGAATACTCGGCGATGCGGAGCCCCCGCATGGCGGGCGCGAGCAGCGCCATGCCGCGCGCCTGGCCGAGCTTCAACGTCGCCCGCGCATTGTCGTTGACGAAGGTCTCTTCCACGGCCGCCTCCGCAGCGCCCCACGCCGCGATGACGCTGGTCAGCCCCTCGAACAGCTCGCGCAGCCGGTAGGCGAGGTCCTCGTCCGCGGTCGAGGTGATGCACCCGGAGGCGACATAGGCGAGCCGCACGCCGTCGGACTCGATGACGCCCCATCCGGTGCGCCTCAAGCCCGGGTCGATGCCGATGATGCGAACCTGCCCTTGCCCCCGCATGCCATCCGCATATCACGCTTGGTTGATTCGCGGGCAGTTTGGGCGGAGTGTCGACTTGGATTGAGCATAGGGGAGCCACCATTCCCTCTCCCCTTGGGAGAGGGTTAGGGTGAGGGGGCACAGCACAGCGCCCATTTGAATCCGAAGTGCTAAATCCTCACCTCCGCGTGCTTGCGCAGCTTGAGCGCGAAGCCGACCAGCAGCGCCCCGTACATGATCGCGAACGAGCCGATGACCAGCACCATGGCGAGCGCGCCCGCCTTGGGCCAGAACGCGAGCAGCACGCCGAAAGTGATCGAGAGCACGCCGCTTGCGATCAGCAGCCACTCGTCCTCGATCTCATGCCGGAGCTGGATCGCGCCCACGATCTGCAGGATGCCGGTCGCGATCGCCCAGCCGGCGATGAAGAACAGCAGCACCAGCGCCGTGATCTGCGGCCACACGGCCGTGAGCAGCCCGGCCGCGATGCCGAACACGCCGATCAGCGCCAGCCACCAGCGCGGCATCGGCGTCCCGCCGCGGATCGCCGCCGCGATCGCCAGCACCCCATCCGCGAACGCGAACGCGCCGTAGAGAATGACCAGCGTGATCAGCGTAATCCCGGGCCAGATGAAGGCCAGCACGCCGAACAGGATGGCGAGAATGCCGCGCAGCAGGATGAGCCCCCAGTTGCGCGCGAGCGCATCCAGCATGGGGCGCATTCTGACGGTGCCGGGCGGGTAGATGGTGGGCGAGGCTTGCATGGTCGGTCTCCCATGGTCGCGAGCGTAGCGGCGTGCGCGACGCGGTTTCCCCCCCGTTGGCCGACATTACACCCGCCTCTGCCGTGGGGCTGCAAAGGACTCCAAAATTCGGTTAGGAAAGTGGCTCAATGTGCGGGGATTGCACCGCACCGGCACCGGCCTGGATCGGGCGGTATAGCCTTAACCACGGGAGACGCCTGTGACCTTTCCGATCGCGCTCGACGGCAACGCCTGGATGATGATCTGGGGCGCGGGCCTCGTGCTCCTCGCCGTCCTCATCATGTGGCGCATGTCGCGCTACGACCTGCAGGGCGCGGCCTTCGACAGTGCCTGGCAGCTCGCCCGCGGCAAGCGCACGGCCGAGAACCCGACCGCGCTCGAGGAAAAGGTGAACGAGATCGCCCGCGAGGCCTCCGTCACCGGCAAGGCGCGCCGCGCAGCCGGCACCGTGATCGGCCACTTCGCCGCCAAGGTCGCGAGCCTTATCGCCATGCTCATGCTGCTGGCCGGCGCGGCGCTGATCGCGGCGGGATACTTCTGGCGGTGATCGGCCCGGCTTGACCGAAGTTGCTCGCAGCCTCCCGAACCCGCGTCTCGGGTGCGCTGACGCCTTACCGCCCGCAGCGGATCCGCGGCAGCCGTTCCGGGGCGCCACCCAATAATTTTTGCATTTAAGGTGAGATCGTTATCAGAGCCTACTGCTCTCGACGTCTCGCCGTGCAACCCTAGGTTCATGCTCGCGCACATTTTTTATGGTTGCAAAGCGGCCACTCCGATTGGAATTCGATCAGCCCGGTGACGGTCTGAATGGAACGGCGCACCAATCTGAGCGAAGTTCATTTCCTTTTTGAAGCGTCTTTCATTGTTTGCGCCTTTCACGGTTGTTGAGCGTTGCGCAACATGTGCGTCTTGTGTCCACGCCTATCGAAGCCCTGCACGCCCCATCGGCCCCGCGGGCTTCCCGTCGCCGCTTTGGTGACGGTGACGATTGCCGCCTCTGCCACGACGGCGTGGGCGCAAGTCAAGTTACCCGAATTGCCCGAACTGCCCCGATTGTCGCTCGAGGCCCAGATCGACCTAGGGCTGTTGGATACGGGCGCGGCCTTCTCCCTGGAGGTGGGTGGCAGCGACCTCCTCAAGCTTTCCGCCGAAGCTGCGGGTATCTCCGCGGCCTTGACCGCAGGCCAGAGCGTCACTCTCGATCTTGAGTTGCCGAGCGGGTTTGCTCTTGCGGGCGTCGTCTGCCCCGAAGCCCTTGGCGTAGCGACGAACGGATCGGGCGTCTCGTTGACTCCCGCCGCGCCGATCGTATCCGGGTTGGCGGCTTGCACGTTCTCCATCGTTGACGTCGCAGGCACCACGGCGGCGGCGGTTGTCCCGTTCACGGCGCGACAGGCCGATTTCCTGCTCTCCGTCGAATTGGGGCTCGACCAACAAATGGATCGTGTCTCGGATGCGGGTGGCGGTGCGTTCCAGACATCGGCTTTGGCCGCACCCACGCCGACCGACCGTCCTGCCCTCGCATGGGATAGCGGCACACGCATGGGCCTGACGACGTCCGGCGAAACCACAGGAGCGATCGCCTTTTCGGCCAGTTTGCAGCAGGCGCAGCGCGCCGCCGCGAAATATGCGGCTCCGCAGAAGCTCGGCGCTACCGGCGCCCGCCCGGTCGTGCCTGCGCCACAACGCGCATTCAACGTTTGGGCGGAGGGATTTTGGCAGGTCTTCGACAGCGACGATCGCGCAGGCGAAAGCGATGGGCATTCCGGTGTGCTGTACGCCGGTGCCGACTATCTCCTATCGCCTGGGTTTCTTCTCGGTGCGCTCGTCCAATACGACGATGTCGACAGTCGCTACGACAGCCTTCCGCTTGAGATCGACAAGACGGGCTGGATGGTGGGCCCCTATGCCGTAGTACGGTTGACGGACACGCTATTCTTTCAAGGTCGCGCCGCGTGGGGGCAGGCCGACAGCAACATCGCGCTCGACCAGGTGTTCGATGACAGCTTCGCGAGCGACAGATGGCTGGTCAAAGGCCGCTTGATGGCCAACTTGCGCTCCGGACCCTGGCTGCTGCGCCCGAACGCGTCCATCGCCTATGTCGAGGAGCACCTCGACGCCTACCGTAGTTCGTCCGGCGTCGACATCGGCGCACGAACGGTATCGCTCGGCCAGGCCAAATTCGGGCCGGAGTTCAGCTATTCCTACGACGCAGGCGGAGGCGTGACCGTCGTGCCGGCCCTTACGGTCGAGGGCATATGGAATTTTCATCAGGACTTGGGCGGACCCAACTTCGATGATCTGGTCAGCGGCACGGACGTTCGGGGGCGTGTTGAAGCCGGCGTGACGATCGTCGACGCCGGCGCCATGAGCGTTGGTGCCTCTGCGGTCGTCGACGGCATCGGCGACGACGACTACCAGGCGATCGGCGGCCGCGCCCGCGTCTCGGTTCCGCTGAACTGATCGAGATACGTCAATCGGTCAGGGCCGGAAGTCCGGCATCGGCTCGGCGTCGCTTGCCGTTGACCCAGGGGCATTGGAAGCCCGTTTCGCCGGCTCGCGCAGAGGTTCGGTCGGAAGCTCGTCGCGCTGCCGCTCCAGCGCCACCTGCGCGTCCAAGGCGGCGCGCAGACTGGCTTCTGCGCGTTCTCGCGCGGCTTTCTCTTGAGCAAGCTCTTCTGCAGCCGCATCCCGGCCTTTGTCCGCCTCTTGCCGTGCTGCGCGCTCCTTGTCGAGTTGCGTTTGGAGTTCCGCCGCCGCGCGCTCGGACTGTCGCTTGTCCTCGCGCTCTCTTGCGACCGCTTCGTCGAATTCGCGCGACCGCTTCTCGTTGAGATTGAGCGCCTCGCGCGCCGCGGCCGAAGCCCGATCCTCGAGCTCTTTGGCGTCCCGCACCAGCGCTTCCCGCTCGCGGTGGACTTTAGCCAGTTCGTCGGATTTGCGCTTCGCCTCGGCCTCCGCGTCCGCGCGCGCCGCCCGCTCCTTGACCAGCGACGACGTGAAGGGTTCGGATGCCGCCAAAGATTCGGATGCCGCGTCACCCGTCGCAGGGCGTGCGACCAGCCAGCCCGCGACGGCGGCGGCGCCGATGGCGAGCACCAGCAGTCCGCTTGCAATCAAGGTATGCCCGCGATGGGGAGGCGGACGCACCTCGGCGTCCGCCCCCCAGGGGTTGGAGGTCCCAAAGCTCCACAGATGGCCCTCGAGGTCGCGGCAAAGATAGCCGACACCACCCTGATCCAACATCTGCAGATCGAGGATGATTGCCGCGCCATGCGCCTTCGCTTTGGCGCAATGCGCCTCCGCGTCGGCAACGACGATGTAGCAGCTCTGCGTCTCGGCACCGCCGATCTCGTCGGGCTGCAGCATCACATCGTCATAGGCCGTCACGCCCACCTGCGCGAGGATCACCATCCCGTTGTTGAGAACGAGCTGGGCGCCGATCATGCGGTTGCTGTCGTCGGGCTCAATGGAGAGCAATTGGAAGCCGAACGCGTCTTGCAGCCACGCAGCGGCGGCTTCGACATCCCGATAGCGCAGCGTCGGCACGATCGTCGCGCGTAAAGACGGCCGAGAAGAGTTCACCACCCCGTACCCGCAAAAATGTAGCTCCGCAGTGGCTTAGCGTACCGGAATGAGAAGCCGTCGCAAGCGCAAACTCAGCCCACGGGCGATCTGGAGTGCTTCCGGAAAAGTGGGAACTGGTCATGGCGAAGCCATGCGAGCAACCAAGTCCGATAAGAAGCACGACAAGACAAAGACCTAGGGGCTTTCCGCTGAAAGCCCCTAGGCGGGCGTGATCCAGATTTTGACCGAGTGTCGCCAAAAAGCCGACGGTGCACGCGTTGGCGACTGCAACTTCAGATGATCATCCGCTCCGGATCGTAGCTCATGCCGAAGCGGATGAGCCGTTCGATCAGCTCGGGATAGGCAATCCCAGCCGCCTCCGCCGCACTGGCGAAGTCCTCGTCCGAGGCGATCTGCGGATTGGGGTTGGCTTCGAGAAGGTAGGCCTCCTCGTCGGCGGTCACGCGAAAATCGAGGCGCGCGTAACCGGAGAGCCCCAGGAGCCGGTAGATGTCGCGTGACAGCTTGTGCAGCTTGGCTGCGAGCTTTTCGCTGATCTCTGCTGGGCCTGTCATCACGCCGGCCTGATCCTGATAGTCCGGATCCCACTTTCCCCGGCCGGTGGCGATCAGGGGCGACCCTGCCGGCCTGTTCTCGACGAAGAACTCCCACGGCGGCAGCACGACCACGCGCTCGTTGCCCATCATGCTGACGTAGATCTCCCGGCCCTCGATGTACTCCTCGGCCAGCGCCGCCGACGTCGCCGTGCGATGGATGAACTCCACGCGCTCCATCAGCTTGACGTCGTCGCGCACGATCGAGGCGCCCGATATTCCGATCGAGCCCTCCTCCGTGAGCGACTTGACGAACAGCGGAAAGTCCAGCGTGCTGGGGCGTTTCGCGGCGCGCTTCATCGGGAAGATGGCGAAATCCGGCACCTTCATTCCGTCGTAGGCGAGGATTTTCTTGGTCAGCGCCTTGTCGCGGGCGATCGTGAGGCCGCGCGGGTTGCAGCCAGTGTAAGGCTGGCGCAGCATCTCGAGGAAGCTCACCACGTGCTGGTCGAAATGCCCGACGTGGTTGAACTCCTCGGCGAGGTTGAAGACGATATCCGGCTTGTGGGCTTCGAGCGCGTCGGTGATGGTGTCGAGATCGTTCGAGATGCCGACCGGTACGAGGGTATGCCCGAGCGCCTCGATGGCGCCTTTGACGTCGTACTCGGTCTTACGCAGATTTCGCTCCATGCCGCTGAGCTCGGACAAGTCTCCGTTCGGCAGCAGGCGCTCGTCCGCGAGCAGGACGACGGTCAGCTTTTTCTTCGACCTCTTGATCACCGTCATAGCGGCAGCCTCGGGCTGTTCCGGATGATGGCGACGGTCGCGCGCGAAACGAGACGCGAGACTTTCTTCATGGTTTCCGCCTTCGACCGCGATTGCCGGAGCTTCAGCGTGCGGGCCCTGAGCACGAGCTGCCGCAACACCTGATCGACGACATAGGCGGGAACGCCGAGCGGCTTGGCCGTGCGCCGCCTGAGGCGCGTCCGATATTCCGCGAGCAGCGCCGCCGCCGACATATGCCCGCGCCCGCGCGGGCCCGAGCCGTTGGCTTCGAAGATCCGATGCAGTGCGCCGTCGAACTCGTCCTCGGCATCCACCGCGTAGAACTCGCGCTTCTCGTCATAGTGCTCTCCGAGCGTACGCGTGGACTCCTTGAGCTCGTTCGCGACCCGCCTCGGCTTGATCTCGGGCTCGACCCCGCGCAGATCGCCCATCCACGCGTCGACCGCGCTCAGCTTCTCAAAGGCCGGCCAGTCGCGGTACTTCCGGCGCCAGCCTTGCCTGGACTGCAGCCAAACGGCGAACGTCTCGGCGAAATCCTCGACCGGATGCGATTGCGCGTACCACGCGTTGAGATGCTGCACGAAATCGCGGCTGTCCGAATCCGCGATGTAGTCCTTCGGATAGGCGCGTTGCGGCGAGCCGAACACTTTGCGGTATTCGCGCATCTTGCGCAGCTGGAAAGCCTCGTCCACGGCATGTCCGGTTTCATGCCGCACGATGCTCAGCGCTTCATCC
>JBFXEP010000064.1:0-10579 GCA_050179995.1 Hyphomicrobium sp. | reverse complement strand
CGTGCGCCAGCACCTTGTCGATGGCGCGCATGCGGTCGGCCCGCTCCGGATGGCCGTAGCCGGTGTCGTGGGCGATGAAGATGGGGTGGGTGATGAGCAGTGTCGCCATAAAGCCGTAAGTCCCCGGACGCTCCCAAGTTTCTGGTTGCGGCCATGATAACCAAGCGGCGCGGCCTGACCAGCACATTGAGGGCGATCAAGGTTGCCATCCTCCCCGCTCCAGGGGGAGGATTAAGCGCGGCGGGGGGAGAGGCGAGCCCAGAGCCACGACAAGGCGCGGATGGGAAGGGTCACCATGTTCCAGAGCTGCAGGAGGCCGAGCCAAAGGAGAGCGGGGATACCGGCGACGGGCAGGAACACGAAGAGGTAGGCCAGGGCGCGGGCGACGCGCGCGGAGGTATATCCGAGGAGTCCGCCGTACTCGCTCCGCTCCTCGGGCGGCCAGATACGCGTCCACCATTGCGAGGACACCTGCCAGGCGATCAGCCCGGCGACGAGCGAGCCCAGATAGGCGAACTGCAGCATCGAGGGGATGCCCGGCAGGATGCGGCTATCCAGCTCGCGCTCGCCCGCCTCGTCGCGGGCGTAAATCTCGGCCGCCTTGACGACCATGTGGCCGGTGATGTCGCCGAGCCAGTCGCTCCAGTTGACCCAACCGCCGAGGACGTCGGTGATGGGCGAGGCCGCGGCCGGCGACGGCACGGCCTGGAAGGTGACGCGGCCCAATGTGCTCGGGGTGGCCTTGACGGTGAGCTCGCTGCCGGCGCCGCCGAGCGCGCTCAGGAAGTCGGCGAAGGTCGCCCGCCCGAGCGCCTCGTCAAGGCCCGACACGGAGATGGTCTGCCACAGCCAGTTGCGGCCGCCGGGCTGATGCGGCGCGCCGGTCTCCAGCAGGACAAGATTGACGTCGGCGTCCTCCGCAGCCTTGACCAGCGTCGCGACATCGACGGTCTGCTCCGCGCCGCCCGAGGCGCGGAAGGTCAGCGTTCCCTGCTCGATGCGGCCCGAGAGGACTGCGGTTTGCCCCCTTAGTCCTTTGAGGGCGGCCGGCAGCGCCGACGGATCGACCTGATCGACGAGGGCCGCCTTGGTGGCGGGATCGAAGCGCGGGGCGGCGGAGAGGCGGCCCAGCCCACCGGGCTCCAAGGCCAGAACGCGAATGTTGGAGCGGTTGAGCGGACGGGCAAGGCGGAAGACTGCTTCCTCGAACAACGCCTGGCCGGTGAGGCTCACCACGACGTTGGGGCGGAACTCGGCGGCGAGCTCATCCCCCCTGCCGCGGAGCCGATAAGCCTGGTCGCCGACGACCAGGTGCAGGTCCGCGTCCTCCGGCAGCGCCTTGAGGGAGGCGCGCTCAGCGAACACGGTGTCCTCGCTGAGGTAGAGGGCGAGCTTGCCGCCGGGTGCGGCCTCAGGCGCCAGGGTCGCGCCGACGCGGGCCAGCTCCTCGGGCGTCGCGGCGGTGAAGACCGTCCCCTCGCGGTTGGCGAACTTCCAGTGTCCCTCGGGCGTGACGTGGGCGGCGAGCGCCGTCCCGCCGCCCGGCAGCTTGGGCAATGCCGCGATGTGGGCGGCTGCATTGTCGAGCTCGTGGATGCCGGTCTTGGCGAGGCGCGAGACGGCGCCGCCGCCTTCGGCCGCTTCGCGTGCGAGGCGCGACAGCCAGCCGGCGCCGGATGGCGTCGCGGCGGCCACAGCCACCACCACGGCCATCGCTCCGGAAATCCAACGCCCCCACCGCATGACTTGTCCTCGCAGCGTCTCCCGCACCCCTCACGCGAGGGTGGTCTCGGGGAGCGCCTCCATCACCGCAGGCCCACCGGACGTCACGATGGCGGCAAGCCCAGGGCCGGCGGCGGAAATGTTCTCGGCAAAAAAGCGGGCCAGCGCAATGCTCTCCATGGCGTGAGGGCCGCCCTCCTGCAAACCCGCGAGCGCGCCCTTGGCCAGGTAGTGGCCGCCGGCGGCGAGGCCGAACAGCCGAAGGTAAGGGGTGGCGCCGGCGAGCGCGAGATTGGGGGTGTGCTCGACCGCGTCGGCCATCCAGAGGGTGGCCTCGGCCAGGGCGACGACAGTCGACGCCAGGCGCTGGCCCATGCGGCCAAGCTCGAGCCGGTTCACGGCCTTGACGCGGCGGGTCACGGTCTCGAACTCCTCGAGCATGTCCTTGGCGAGCTGGCCGCCGGCGAGCGGCAGCTTGCGCATCACGAGGTCGATGGCCTGGATGCCGTTGGTGCCCTCGTAGATCGGCAGGATGCGCGCGTCGCGATAGAACTGTGCGGCGCCCGTCTCCTCGATGAAGCCCATGCCGCCGTGCACCTGGATGCCCATCGAGGCGACCTCGCAGCCGATGTCGGTGGAGAAGGCCTTGGCGATGGGCGTGAGCAGGGCTGCGCGATCGGAGGCTGTGCGGCGCTCGGCCTCCGTCTCGGCGTGGCGCGCGCGATCGATCTCGGCGGCCGTGGCATAGCAGATGGACCGGGCGGCGCGCGTCAGCGCCTTCATGGTGAGCAGCGTGCGGCGGATGTCGGGATGCTCGGCGATCGGCACCATGCCGGGCGATCGCGAGCCCAGTGCGCGGCCCTGGCGGCGCTCCTTGGCGTAGCTGACCGCGTGCTGGGTGGCACGATCGGCGACGGCGACGCCCTGGATGCCGACGGCGAGACGGGCCGCGTTCATCATCACGAACATGGTGTTCAAGCCGCGGTTCTCCTCGCCGACGAGGTAGCCCACGGCGCCGCCGCCCTTCTCGCCGAACTTCATCACCGCGGTCGGGCTGCCGTGGATGCCGAGCTTGTGCTCGAGGCCGGCGCAGACGACGTCGTTCTCGTCGCCCAGCGTGCCGTCGTCGTTGACGAGCCGCTTCGGCACGAGGAAGAGCGAGATGCCGCGCGTGCCCTCGGGCGCATCGGGCAGGCGCGCGAGCACGAGGTGCACGATGTTGTCAGTGAGGTCGTGATCGCCGTAGGTGATGAAGATCTTGGTTCCGAAGAGGCGATACGTGCCGCCCTCGGCGCGATCGGCGCGGGACTTGATCACGGAAAGGTCCGAGCCGGCGTGGGGCTCGGTGAGATTCATGGTGCCGGTCCACTCGCCGCTCACCATGCGCGGCAGGTAGCGCTCCTTCAACGCGTCCGAGCCGCCGGCGTGGAGAGCGTCGATGGCGCCTTGCGTGAGCAGAGGGCAGAGGCCGAAGGCGAGATTGGCCGCGTTCCACATCTCGCACACGGCCATGGCAACCGTCTCGGGCAGCGCCTGGCCGCCGTAGGCTTCGGGGCAAGGCAGCGCGCTCCACCCCGCGTTGCGGAACGCTTCGTAGGCGGCTTTCCAGCCGGGCGGAGTCGTGACGCGGCCATCGGTCCAGCGCGCCGGCGTGCGGTCGCCCGCCTTGTTGAGCGGGGCCAGCTCCTCGGCGGCGAACTTGCCTGCTTCCTCCAGCACGGCGCGCAGCGTGTCCTCGTCCAGGCTGCCTGCGGGGTTAGCCATGTCGCCGGAATAATCGGCCACCGTCTTGAGCGCAAAGAGGATGTCGTCTACTGGAGCCTCGTAGCTCATGGGTCTCCTTTCGGCGTGGGCCAGGCTTTTTGATGAGACCGATGATTCACGCTTCGGACTTTTCCCGCGCTCCGATTCGCCGCGCCTGGTAGGCGGTGCGACGATCGGAGCGGCTAGGGTCCGAAGCGATCACGGTCTAAGCGAATCACGCTTGCGCTCCCTGCCGCGATCATCCTGCGGAAGCCCGCCGAGCGCAACGGATCACAGATTTCGAGAGCCAGAATGCCCGTGCGGCCGGCGGATAGCGAAGCGATCGAGGCGGCGGGACGCCTGCTCGTCGCGGGCGAGCTGGTCGCGCTGCCGACCGAGACGGTCTATGGGCTCGCGGGCGATGCGACGAACGGAGAGGCGGTCGCCCGCATCTTCGCGACCAAGGGGCGGCCGCGCTTCAATCCGCTGATCGTGCATGTGCCGGACGTGCCCGCCGCGCTCCGCATCGCCGTCGTGACGGGCGCGGCGCTGAAGCTCGCCCAGGCCTTCTGGCCGGGACCGCTGACGCTCGTCATGACGCGGCGGCCCGAAGCCGGCCTCTCCGATCTCGTGTCGGCGGGCCTCGACAGCATCGCGGTGCGCGTGCCGGCGCATCCGATCGCGCGGGCCGTGCTCGCCGTGGCGGGCCGGCCGCTCGCGGCGCCGTCCGCAAACCGCAGCGGGCGCGTGAGCCCGACCACGGCGCAGCATGTGGCGGACGATCTCGGTCATGACGTGCGCCTGATCCTCGACGGGGGCGCGACGCAGCACGGACTCGAAAGCACGGTGGTCGACGTGACGGCGCAGGAGCATGCGACATTGCTCAGGCCCGGCGCCTTGCCGCGCGAGGCGATCGAGGCGGTGCTCGGAGAGAAGCTCGCCGACGGCCCGGCGAGCGACGACGTGCACCCGAGCTCGCCCGGTCAGCTCGCAAGCCACTATGCTCCTGACGCCGCGTTGCGGCTCGACGCAACGGACGTTCGTCCCGGCGAGGCACTGCTCGCGTTCGGAAGCCAGGTTCCGGCCACGAGGGGGCCGGTGATCAATCTCAGCCCGAGTGGTGATCTGATCGAGGCCGCTGCCGCCCTCTTCTCGGCGCTGCGCGCGCTCGATCAGGGCGGGTCAACAGTCATTGCCGTCATGCCGATCCCCGCACACGGCCTTGGGGAGGCGATCAACGACCGCCTCAGACGCGCCGCCGCGCCACGCTCCTGATCTTTGATGAGACCGATGATCCACGCTTCGGACTTTTCCCGCGCTGCCGATTTACGCCGCGCCGGATAGGCGGCGCGACGATCGGAGCGACGAGGGTCCGAAGCGATCATGGTCTTGTCAGCAGCTCGTCGAGCAGCTCATGCGGCACTGCTGGCGGATGCGAAGGCACGTCGAGGTGTCGAGGCCCGAGCAGGACATGGTCTGGCACGAGGTGCCGCAGCGCGAGCGGCAGTTGGCGGATTCGGCGGCGCGGCGATTGAAGTCGGTGCTCAGGTTGTTGAGGCTCGGGCTTTTCTTGCTCGGGTTCAACGGCGGCTTGGTCGTAAAGACCTTCGGCGGGGCGGGTTGCATGCGCGGCAATGGCGCCGGCGCCGCCCTCGACTGCACGCCGCGGGAATAGGGGTCGAGCGCCAAGGCGTCCGGGGCTGCGGCCGTCACGAGGGCGGCCCCGAGGCTGGCGGCAAGCACCAGCACGGCCAGGAGCGACATCACCCTGCCGAGCCCGCGTTCGGGCTTTAACCGCGTTTTTTGCGCGATGGCGCCAATGCCTGTTATGGACTGCGGGGCGCGCTCATCTCCCGCGTGCCGTTCCGACAACCGCAAGCCGCTCATGACGTCGTCCTCCGAACGTTCGACCAAGGCACCCGACGCCCGGCTCGTCCAGCGCTTCGCGGCCATTGTAGGCCACGAGCACGCGATCACCGAGCCCGAGGCGCAATTGCCCTATCTCCGCGAGTGGCGCGACCTCTATATGGGGCGCACGGCGCTGGTCGTGAAGCCCGCAAGCGCGCAAGATGTCTCGCGGATTCTCGCCTTGGCTAACGCGGAAGGCGTGGGCGTGGTTGCGCAGGGCGGCAACACGGGGCTCGTGGGCGGCCAGATCCCGAGCGAAAGCGGGGCCGAGATCGTGCTGTCGCTCACGCGGCTCCGGACCATCCGCGCCGTGGACGCGGCCGGCGGCAGCATGACGGTCGAAGCCGGCCTCACGCTCGCCGAAGCGCAGGAGGCGGCACGCGGCGCGGGCTCGCTCTTTCCGCTCAGCCTCGCCTCGGAAGGGAGCGCCACGATCGGCGGCGCGCTCGCCACCAACGCGGGCGGGGTGGCCGTGCTCGCCTACGGCAGCGCGCGGGCGCTGACTTTGGGCCTCGAGGTCGTGCTGGCGGACGGGTCGGTCTGGGACGGCCTCAAGGCGCTCAAGAAGGACAACACGGGCTACGACCTGCGCGACCTCTTCATCGGGTCGGAGGGTACGCTCGGCATCATCACCGCGGCAACACTCAAGCTCCACCCGCGTCCGGCCGAGACGGCGACCGCGTTCGTGGCGCTGCCCGGGCTCGACACGCTGCTCCCGTTGTTCCAGCTCGCGGAGGCGCGCGCCGGGACAGGGCTCACGGCGTTCGAGTTCATGAGCGGGGAGCTGCTCTCGTTCGTCGCACGGCATATTCCCGCAACGCGCCGCCCGCTCGGCGGAGAGGCACCGTGGTACGTGCTGCTCGAAATCTCGGGCGCGATCGAGGGCCGGGCGCGTCCAATGATCGAGGAGCTGCTCACACACGCGGCGGCTGCGGGGCTGATCGGCGATGCGACGGTTGCGGCCTCGCTCACGCAGGCGGCCGAGCTGTGGAAGCTGCGCGAGACGGCGTCGGAAGCGCAGAAGGGCGAGGGCGGCTCCATCAAGCACGACGTCTCCGTGCCGGTGGCGCGCATTCCGGACCTCATTCGCGAGGCGGCCCTGGTCGTGGAGGAGATTTGCCCCGGCGCGCGGCCGGTGCCCTTCGGCCACTTCGGCGACGGCAACGTGCACTACAACGTCTCGCAGCCGGCGGGCATGGCGCGGCAGGACTTCCTCGACCTGTGGGGGCCGATGTCGCGCGCGGTGCACGACGTCGTGGTGTCGCTCGGCGGGTCGATCTCGGCCGAGCACGGCATCGGGCGCTTGAAGCGCGATGAGCTTCGGCGCGTCAAGAGCCCGATCGAGATCGATCTCATGCGCCGCATCAAGGCCGCGCTCGATCCCAAGGGCATTCTCAATCCGGGAAAGGTCGTCGGGGGGTAAATCTCCGCAGCGATGACACTCACTTCGTCATTCCGGGCGAAGTGACCCCGGACTTGAGCCGGGGAGCGAGACCCGGAACCCAGCACAAGAGTCGTAGAAGACGCAAAGATCCAAAGCGATAGGAGTCTTACGCTGGGTTCCGGCTCTGCGCTCGGCTTCGCCGTCGCTTGGCCGGAATGACGGCGGAGCGGCGCGCTTCCTAGCGGCAGGGGCGGGCCTCGACCTGGCAACTGAAACCACCGCCCGACTGCGAGCAGGTGATCTTCTTGGCAACCGCCTTGTTGAAGCGGGCCCAGTCGCTGCCGTACTCGAAATCCGTGAAGCTCTGCCACGAGCCGATGGCGTCGCGCTGCGCCGCGGCCTTGGTGCGACCCTCGCCGTTGCCGTAGTGCCAGTGATCGATCATGCACATCTTGCCGCCGACCCGGGCCTGCGTATGCATGTCCGCAAAACCGGTCTGGTCGGCCCATGCCGGGCCGATCCAGGCGCACGCGGCAACCGCCAAGGCCGTCCGCAAGGCGCACATCTTCCTCATCGCGAGATCCCTCCGCACCGTCTCGTTCGCCCGGCATTGTAGCTGGTCCGCGGGCGCGTCTCGACCACTCCCGCACGAAATGCCCACAGGCGCTGTAAACAAACCACAACACGTGGGCGCTCTGGCGCCTTCAGGAACCGCCCCGACGTGCCGCTCCGCTCATGCGATGCCAAGCGCCATGGCCATGCGAACGAGATCGGCGATGGAGCGCGCCGACATCTTCTGCATGACCCAGGTGCGGTGAATCTCGACCGTGCGCGGACTGATGCCGAGCTGCTGGCCGATCTCCTTGTTGGAAAGCCCGCGAATCAACAGCTGCATGGTGTCGCGCTGGCGGTCGGACAGCGACGCGAACTTGCCTTTCAAGTCGTCGAGCTCGAGGCGCTCGCGCAGGGAGCTTTCCGAGGCGACGAGCGCCTCCTCAACGCTCGCGATCAGCCGCTCGTTGGAGAACGGCTTCTCGACGAAGTCGAAGGCGCCGAGCTTGATGGCCTGCACCGCGAGCTCGACGTCGCCGTGGCCGGTCATGAGAATGATCGGGCGCGGATCGCCGGCGCCTTGCAGCGTACGCAGGAGGTCGAGGCCGGACATCTCGGGCATGCGCACATCGCTCACGATGCAGCCGGGCGCGAAGGGCACGGCGAGAAACGCCGCCGCGCTCTCGAAGCCGGCGACGGCGAGCCCGTGCGTCTCGAGCAGCATGGCGACGGCGTCGCGCACCGACGCCTCGTCGTCAATGATGCTGACGGTCTTGCTCATCGCCCTCCCTTTCGATCGGCAGCCTCAGCACGATACGCGCGCCCCGCGGCGAGGTCGCGATAGTGAGATTGCCTCCGTGCGCCTCCGCGATCGAGCGGGCCACGGCCAGCCCCAGACCCGAGCCCTCGGGTTTGGTGGTCGTGAAGGGTGCAGGCTCATCGACATCGTAGCCGGGCGGAAAGCCCGGGCCGTCGTCCTGCACCTCGATGTGGACCTCTCCCTGATCCGAAAGCGAGACCGTGGTCATGATCGTGCCGCTGCGGCCCGCGCCGAGAATGGCCTCTGCGCCGTTGACGATCAAGTTGTGGATCGCCTGCTGCAGCTGGACGCCGTCGGCGCGAATGATGGGAAAGTCGGGGTCGACGTCGATCAGGAGGCGGATGCCCTTCTTCTCGAGATCCTCCCCGAGCAGCTCCTCGAGCTCCTCGAGCTTGGCGGCGAGGTCGACCCGGCGCTTGGTCAGCGTGCCTTGGCGCAAAAGCTCGCGGATGCCGCGCAGCACCTCGTTGGCGCGCATGCTCTCGGCACTAATCCTCTCGATGGCGCGCGCCACGAGGTCTTGCCGGCCCTCCGCCATGGCCTTGGCGGCGATGCCGGCATAGGTGTTGAGCGCGGTCAGCGGCTGGTTGATCTCGTGGGCGATGGTGGCTGCGACCTCGCCCGCCGAGCGGATGCGCAGCGCGCGGTTGATGGAGGCCTGCTGGTCGCGCAGGCGTGCCGCCGCATCCTCGCGCTCGGCGACGATGGTGCCGACGATGAGGCCGGTGATGGCAAGCGCCGTCATCAGCACCTGAAGGGCGCCGAGGCCGGGATCGGGTCCGAAGCGGATCTCGGCGCCGATGATGAGGCCGAGCTGAATGAAGAGGAGGCTCACGGCGGCGCCCGGCGGCCCGTAGCTCAGCGCGATCCACAGGAGCGGCAGGAACAAGAGGTAGAAGAGCTGGAAGGCGGTCGCCTCCTGATAGCCGAAGACGACGGCGAGGGCGCCGAACAGGGATGCGAGCTGGAGCATCGCGAGCGGCTCGAGGCGCGGCCACGGCCGGTAGGTCGCGGCGAGAAAGACGAGCGGCGCCATGACGAGCACGCCGATGATGTCGCCCACGGCGGCGCGCCAGGCCACGGCAAGCACCTCGTTCTGGAAGATGGTGCCGGAGGCGCGCAGGATGACGACGTAGAGTGCCGCCGCCACCAGGGCAGAGGCGACCGACACGCCGATCAGAGTCAGCGCGTCGCGGACATAGCGAAAGCGGGGATCGAAGGTGGTCATGCGCCGCAGCGCGAGGCCCCCCGCGAGATACGTGCCGCCGACCGCAACCGAGAGGATGATCTCGAGCTCCGGCCCGAGCGCGGCGCCGCGCACCATGATGTCGGCGAGGGCAGGCGCGATCAGCACGAACGGCGCGTAGAACCATCCACCCAAGAACACGACCGCAATGCTGAGCCCCGGCGGGGGGTTCCACGCTGTGATCCCGAGCCCGCGGTAGGGTTTGACGTAGCTCACATAATCGAGGGCGACATAGGCGACGAGGAAGACGAGCCCGATCCCAACGCGGCGATAAAGGCGGGCGTCCGTCATGACATGCGTCCGGCCTGTCCCTTTTTACCTTGCGGCCCGGAACCAACGTCGGGATCAAGGGCTTATTCCATCGCACCGGCGCCAGGGCGATACGTAGATTCCCCTACGCGCCGGTTCTACGTACTGATGCCGAATTGCCTCAGGAGGCCAATCGCCACAAGGTTACCGGCGTCTGAAACGTCCCCGCAACTCCTGAAACTTGACGGAGGATTCGATGATCGACCCCACCTCACCGGCTGAGGACGACCGCGAGCATCGGCTTCCTGCCGCATATTCGCAAGGCTTTGCCTACGTGCGCGTTGCGTCGGTCATCGATCCCGATGACCCGGGGCCGCTTGGCTCGTCGCTCAAGACCGGATTCCCCCTCTCGGCAGAGGGCCGTCCGCGCGCGCCGCTCGAAGACCTTCTTCGAACGGACTGAGTGACGATCCATCATGGTGGCTCAGCCATCGCCACGATGATGGGTCCTTCATCTCTCCTGAATTCCTCCGGGACAGATGACACGCGTCAGACCAACGGTCTGACGCGTGAATTGCTTTGCGCGAAATCGTTGTGAGAAGCCTTCCAGCAAAGCCTGGGGCTCAGTCTTTGTCTTAGACCGATTTTCCACGCTTCGTACTTTTTCCGCGCTGCCGATTCACGCCGCGCCTGGTAGGTGGCGCGGCGATCGGAGCGACTCTATCCGCGCTGCCGATTCACGCCGCGCCTGGTAGGTGGCGCGGCGATCGGAGCGACTCTATCTGCGCTGCCGATTCACGCCGCGCCGGGTAGGTGGCGCGGCGATCGGAGCGACTGGGGGCCGATGCAAGCCGGGGCGAGTGCATGGCGCCGTGCGCGGTGGCGGCCTGCAGGATGCCGGCGACGGTGGCCGTGGTCGCGTACGCGGCCCTGCAGCGGTCGCCGAGGGCGGTCG
>JBFXEP010000063.1:0-10710 GCA_050179995.1 Hyphomicrobium sp. | reverse complement strand
GCGTCTCGCGGTCGTACTGCTCGATCGGCGAGAAGCCCGGCTTGACGATGGCCGCCACCGTCTGCGTACGCCGCGCCATCGCCTGCCGGCTGGCGCCGAAGTCGATCAGCACCGGCGTGTCGTCGTCGCGGATCAGGATGTTGTCGGGCGAGATGTCGCGATGGTAGATGCCGGCCGCGTGCAGCGCCTCGAGCGCATTGAGCAGCGGCTTCAGCATCTCGTCGAGCTCGCCCTGCTGCGGCGGCCGCGCGAAATACTTCTCGAGCGTGCGCCCTTCCTCGAAGGTCATCACGAAATAGCCGGTGTCGTTGCCCTCGAAGTAGCGCATACAGCGCACGATGTTGGGATGCTGCAGGCGAGCGAGCCGGCGCGCCTCCTCGATGAATTGCGAGAGTCCCCACTGGAAAGGCTCCACCTCGGACTTCGACCGCGGCCGCACGGTGACGGTGCTGGAGCGGGCCGCAAAGTCGCGCGGGAAGTACTCTTTTATGGCGACATCGATATCGAGCTTGATGTCGTGCGCCCGGTACGTGATGCCGAATCCGCCAGCGCCGAGCACGCCGTCGATGCGGTACTCATCCGCGAGCACCGTGCCGATTGGAAGCGCGTATTCGTCGTTGTCCATGCAGTGTCCTGGCAGGAAGTTCCCGATACCGCTCACGCCCTACGACTGGAATAGCTCGGATGCATCACGTGCGTCCGAGATCGAATGTATAGCCGACCTGCCCGAAGCGCACCTGCGAACCGGGCGGAACGCTGGCTTTGCTGATGCGCTCGCTGCCGACGTAGGTGCCGCCGCTCGATCCGAGGTCCTCGATCCAGAGCACGCCGGCCTTGTCGATCCAGATGCGCGCATGCCGCCGGCTGACGCTCTCGTTGCCGAGCACCACGTCGCAGTCCCGCGAGCGGCCGACGACGAGTGCCTGGCCCTTGTCGAGCTTCTCGCGATCGATGACGAACTCCGGCTCCGAGACAGCCTTAGGACGGAACGTCACCACCTTCGCGCGCGGTGGCGGAGAAGGCGCAGGCGCCACGTGCTCCCGCCGCGCGCCGTCCCGCGCGATCCGCCCCGCCTGCCCGAAGTTGGCACCGGCGACGACGCGGCTCACGCGGTTCGCCACCGCCGAGAGCGGTTTCACGACCACGGGTACCTGGCGCCGATAGGCGATGAAGAGCGAGGCGGCGGCCAGCGCCAGGCTCGCGAAGAACATGGGGAACACGTAAGCCGTTGAAGGCCCGGTCGTGATCGCGCACGCGCTCGAGATGACCGTCGGCGTGAAGCTCGCCACCTCGAGGAAGCGTGTGATCTCCTTCGGATGGATGGCGTAGAACACGCCCTGCGGATCGTCCTCCACGGCGCGGATCGTGTTGACGCCGAGCACCCGCCCGCAACCGTCGATCAGCGGCCCGCCGCTGTTGCCGCGATTGATGGCCGCCGAATGCTGCAGCGCCGGCCCGTCGATGCTGCGGAAATAGCTGAGGTTGCGCGAGGCGACGCCCTCGGTCCAGGTCGGACGGTAGAAGTCGTCGTCCTGTGGCCCGAGGCGGGTCATCTGCTGCTGGCCCGTGCTGTCGTCGGCGACGATGGCGACGTCGGCCGTCGCCGGAAAGCCGATGGCGATGACGCGCGTCGTCGCCTGCACGTCGTAGCCGGCGAGCGGCATCGCCTGTCCCGGGAGATCGCTCACCGCCTCGAGCACCGCCAGGTCCTTTTGCGGCGAGCGGCGCAGGAGCCTCGCCTCGATCACCTTGGGCTTGCCGTCGACCATCATGGCGAGATGGAAGCTCACGCCGCCCTCGACCACATGATTGTTGGTGACCACGATGCGTCGGCCGCTGACGATCCACCCCGTGCCCATGCTGAACATGTCGGGTTGGCTCAGGGGCGCGATGACGCGCACCACGCTCGCCTCGATCTCCGACGTGTCGAAGGCCTCGCTGGCCGGTGCGCGCTCCGTCGCGGCCAACGACCAGAGAAGCGCCGCCGCCACGCACGTGAGGCTCCAGCGTTTCGTTGCGGCCCGCACGGCCATGCTGCGTGTCCCCCCGGGCGAAATGCACTGGATGAGCACGCCGAGTATAAGTGGAAATTCGCCAGCGTTGCTAGCGGCCTGTCGGCTTGGTTCACGGGCGGATTGTCGGCCTGCGGCGGCCTCAGTTGAGGGCGACGAGCTTCGCGTCGTCGGTAAAGACGAACATCTTGCCCTGCGCGACGACCGGCGGGATGTAAATCGCGCCGCCGATGCTCATCTGGCCCGTGACGCGACCGGTCGCGGCGTCGACACCCGCCAACTCCCCCTCCTTGGAGGCGAGCCACAGGATGCCATTGGCCAGCACCGGGCCCGCCCAGGTGTTGGAGCCCGGCAGCTTGATCGTCCACTGCGTGCGCCCGTCGTGACGGTTGACCGCCATCAGCTGGCCGGTGGTGTCGACCACGAACACGCTGTCGCCCGCGACATAGGGCGGCTGTGTGCCGGGCACGGTGAGCGACCAGAGCCGCTCGCCCGTCTTCGCCACCGTCGCCACCATGCGCCCGCCGTGGCCGACAGCGAACACGGTTCCATTGTCGATGACCGGGCGCGCCGCATCGCTCATCGAGGCGAGCTGCGAGGTCGTGCGCTGGCGCGACAGGCTCTCCGACCAGAGCCCGCTGCCGTCGGCGAGCCTGAGGGCCACCAGATCGCCGGTCGAATAGGGGACCACGACGACGTCGCCGTCGACGGCCGGGCTTGCGTTGAGACCGAGGCTCGCCGCCTGTGGCAGGCCGCGCACCACCCACAGCTCCGCGCCGTCGATGGTCGACAGGCAATAGAGCTTGCCCTCGATCGAGAGCACGAACAGCCGGTCCTGCACGGCGATCGGCGCCACGCGCACAGGCGCGCCGAGGTTCTTCTCCCACACGCGGTTTCCTGTCGACGGATCGAGCGCGATCACCGCGCCGAAGCCGCTCGCGGCGAAGATGCGACCGCCGTCGGCGGCGATCCCGCCGCCGTATCCGCCGCCATCGTCGGCAGCGAGGTTCAGGATGTTCTCCGTGATCGCCGAGAAGCCCGGACCCTGCTTGTCCGTCGTCGGCGCCAGGCTCGCGCGCCAGAGCGATGCCCCGCCGGAGACCGAGAAGGCGCTGACGGCACCATCGGAATCGAGCGCGAACACTCGCCCGTCGGAGACGATCGGCGACGCGGTCACCCGTCCCACCTTGTTGGTGCCCTTGCCCACGCTCGCGCTCCAGGCCTGCGTGAGATTGTTGCCCGAGAGCGCGAGATTGCCCGGCGAATTGTTGGGCTCGCCCCCGGGCTGCGCCCAGGCCTCGTTGAGGCGCGGCGGGGGAATGGCGATGGGGCCGGTGGCCTCGGCGAGCTCGCCGACGTTCTTCTCCTGCGTCGGCAGCACGGCGATGCGCTTGCCGGGAAGCGGCGGCACCGTCTCCTTGAACGGGTTGAGCTCGCTCATCTTGGGCAGGCTCGGCAGGCTGTCCGAGCAGCCACCGAGCTGAGCGCCCGCCGCAAGCAGCATCGCCCCGAAGGTGATGGGACGGAAGCGAGCAGGCGCCATGGCGAGCCTCCGGGGTTCGGCCTCAGGGTGACGGCGCGGATTTCCCGGCATCTTGCGCGGGAGGCGTTTCCGCAGCCGGTGCCGTAGCAGGTGCCGGCGTCGCGGCGGCCGGGGCGGGTGCCGGAGTCGCGCCAAGCTCCTGAACAGCGAGCTTGGCCATCAGCCGGTTGACCCGATCTCTGGCCGTCTGCGTGAGCTCGGGCGCGGCGAGCAGCGGATTGAGGAGGCCACGCGCCTCGTCGAGCTTGCCGGCCTTGAGCGCCGCCGTGCCGAGAAGCTCGCGCGCGGTGAAGCGCCACGGGCTGTCGTCACCTGTCAACGGCTTGAGCCGATTCTCCATCTCGGTAAAGTCCGCCTCCCCGAGCCGGATCGCGGCCCCCTGCAGACGCGCATAGTCCGCGATCAGCCGGTCGGCGGACGAATCGCCAGCGAGCCTCTCGAAGACAGCCAGCGCTTCCGCGCGCTTGTCCTCTTTGAGCAACGCCCCGGCTTCCGACAGGCCGGCCAGCGCCGCATAGCCAGAGGGCCCGTTTTGAGCCAGCAATTCAAAGGCCTTGCGCGCATCCTCGGTCTTGCCGGAGGTCATCAGCTGAGCCGCCGCCTCGTACTCGGCGCCGGCCGCGTTAGCCTGAGCGAGGCGGCGCGATTCCATGAACTTCGCCCCCGCGATCACCACCACCACGGCCACAGCCAGGCCGATGATATAGGTGCCGTATCGCTCCCAGAGCTTCGCGAATTGCTCGCGGCGCAGCTCCTCCCCAACCTCGCGGAACAGCGCGTCGTTCTTGTCGACCATGAAAGCCTTGTGCCCCAGTTCCTGAATTGTCGGGCCGGATATGCCACCGCCCCAAGCCTGTTCCCAGGACTGCTTGATAGCCCGCACGCCCGGCGAGGGCAAATGATGAGCAGCTCGCCGGCCGGCCGTCTCCGGCAGAACCCGTTAAGTGCTGAGCTTTTTCGGCTTTTTCGTGACTGGGGAGGTCGCCGGCGGGGCCTCCGGCGCTTCCTCCTTCATGCCGTAGGTGTGCTCCACGGCCGGGAAGCTCCGATCGAGCACGTCGGCGGCATAGTCCCGGATGGCGTCCTCGATGGCGGCCGCCACCGCCCCGAACTTCTTCACGAACTTGGGCACGCGCGGCGACAGCCCGAGCATGTCCTCCATGACCAGGATCTGCCCGTCGCAGTTGGCCGAGGCGCCGATGCCGATGGTCGGCACCGCGATCTCGTCGGTGATGCGCTTGGCGAGCGGCGGCGATACCGCCTCGAGCACGATGGCGAACGCACCGGCCTCCGCCAGCACGCGCGCGTCCTCCTCGATGGCGGCCCACTCGTCGCGCGTGCGGCCCTGGCTCTTGAAGCCGCCGAGCACGTTGATCGACTGCGGCGTGAGCCCGATGTGGCCCATCACCGGGATGCCGCGCTCGACGAGGTAGCGCGTGGTCTCGCCCATGCGCCGCCCGCCCTCGAGCTTCACCGCCCCGCAGTCCGTCTCCTTCATGACGCGCGCCGCGTTGCGGAACGCGACCGATGGGCTCTCCTCGTAGGTGCCGAACGGCATGTCGATGGCGACTAGCGCCCGCTTGGCGCCGCGCACCACCGCGCGTCCCTGCACGATCATCATCTCGAGCGTCACCGGCACGGTGGTCTCGAAGCCGTGCATCACCATGCCGAGGCTGTCGCCGACCAGCAGGAAATCGCAGTACTTGTCGGCGATCGCCGCCGTGTGCGTGTGGTACGAGGTGAGCGCCACGATCGGCTTCACCCGCTTCATGGCGGTGATGTCGGGGGCCATCAGGCGGCGCGTCAGCGGGTGGAGGGACATGGCTGTCGGGTTTCCGTCTCGACCGGGGCGCCGCTCGGAGCGATGCACACCGCCGGCCGCGTGCACATCATTTTGAACGAGTCTAAACCCCGCGCCGGATTGGCGCCACCGGCCGATTGCTGCATCCTCAATCAGCCCGGGCCGGACCTGCGCCCTCCCACGTGGAGATTGGGACACACCCGACGTCTGATCGATGCCGGAGAGCGGCGCCGATGGCCTCGCACCGGAATTTGTCTGATAACCTTAGCGAGGTGCTAACTGCGCGTTAGGAGAACGGCGCTAGTCATTGTCACACCACATGATTCCGCCAACTCGATCTTGAGGGATGGGTTGTATCGTGCCGCACGGGACCAGGACGCCGCAAACCACGTTCACCTTCCGCGCCACACTGCGCGGGGCAGCAATATTGCTGCTCGGTGTCAGCTTCGCGACGCTGACGCCGCGAGGCACGGGCTCCGCGGCGTTCGCCCAGTCCTACTTCAACCCCTACGGCGGCTCCTACTACGGCCCCTACGACAAGGTGAGGGTCAAGAAGGCGAAGCGGCGCCAGGCCCGCGCGGCCGAGGAAGCCGAGCGCGACGCCCCGCGCGGCAAGAAGGGCAAGGACAAGGACGCCGAGATTGCCGAGCGCCCGGCGGAGGGCCCCCTCGTCGTCAGCGTCTCGCTCGCCCGCCAGCGCCTCGTCGTCTACGACGCCAACGGCCCCATCGCCTCCTCGCCGATTTCCTCCGGACGCGTCGGCTACTCCACGCCGACCGGCGTCTTCTCCATCGTGCAGAAGAAGCGGATGCACTTCTCCAATCTGTACGGCAGCGCACCCATGCCCAACATGCAGCGCATCACCTGGTCGGGCGTCGCGCTGCACGCCGGCGCGCTCCCCGGCTACCCGGCCTCGCACGGTTGCATCCGCCTGCCCCAGGGATTTTCGAAGAAGCTCTTCGGCCTGACCAAAATGGGCACGCGCGTCATCGTCACGCGCGAGCCGGTGACGCCGGTGGCAATCACGCATGATCGCCTGTTCGCCGCCTACCCGCCCGAGGGCGACCTCGCCGCGACGGCCGCGCCTACCCATCCGACGCAGGTCGCCGACGCCTCGCACGCCGCCGGCGGCTCCGAGATCGACATGACGGGTGCGCTGGTCACCGCCGCCGCCGCGGCCGGCACCGAAACCGATCCGGCCCGCTCGGGCTACCGCGAGCGCCGGCGTCTCGAGGCGGAGCGCCTCAACGCCGAGATCCGCACAGCGGGCTACGCCAAGGCAGAGAAAATGATCGAGATGACGGCGGCGCAGAAGGCCGCCGCCGTTGCCCGCCAGCCCTTGATCGGCGCCCGCGCCGAGGCCGAGCGCCTGGCCGAGCACCTCCACCACCTCGAGCGCGCGCTCGAGAACGCCACCGCCGAGCTTGCCGATCTCAAGGCCCCGCACGAGGAGCCCACCGGCAAACGCAAGCGCAAGTCGAAGGCGATGGACGACTCGAAGCGCATCGCCAAGATCGCGGCGCTCGAAGCCAAGGTCGCCCGCCTTCCCTCCGAGATCGAGGCCACGCGCTCCGCGTCCGAGCATTCCGCCGCCGCGCTCACCGCCGCCGAGCAGGTCGCCGGCGAGGCCGAGGACCGCCGCCGCGCCGTCATGAGCGAGCTGATGGCGCTCAACGCCACGCTGTCCCGGGCGCTCGCCAAGGAGCAGGCCGCCAAGAAGCTTGCGGCCATGCGCAACCTGCCGGTCTCGATTTTCATCAGCCGCGCCAAGCAGCGCCTCTACATCCGCCAGGGCTATACCGACGTGCTCGACGTGCCCGTGACCTTCGACCGCCCCGACGAGCCTGTCGGCACCCATGTCTTCACCGCGCTCGATTTCGCCGAGGGCAAGACGGCCATGACCTGGTCCGTCGCCTCGGTCCCCTACGACCCGCAGCGCAGCGCCAAGAAGAAGAAGGACAAAGAGGCCAGGAAAAAGCCGGCTGAGCCGGTCGTCGCCGCGGTCGATCTCGCGAGCCAGACCGCCGCAGCGGCCCTCGACCGCATCGTGGTTCCCGAGGACGTGCGCGAGCAGATCGCCGACGTGATGAAACCCGGCTCCTCGGTCGTCGTCTCCGACCTCGGCATCGGCAACGAGACCGGCGAATACACCGACTTCATCGTGCCCATCCGCTGAACGCGGTCGAAGCCCACCCACTCTACGTCATGGCCGGGCTTGACCCGGCCATCCAGTGCCTCGCGAAAAAGCGATCTTTGCGATCACGGCAAACGCATCTCGTGCTCCGGCGGCGAGGACAGCACCTCGACCGCATCTCCAATGCGCACGTCCCCGCCCATGAGCACCTGACACGTCACCCCGCCGCGCCACGCGGGATGCAGCGCCTTGAGCAAGCCCGCATGGGCCTCCTCCATGCGCCGGCACGGCTGCGTCGGAAAGGTCACCTCGAGCTCGACCGAACCGACGCGCAGAATGGCGCCACGAGCACGCGGCAGGCGCACGCCTTCGACAAAAAGATTGGCCCGCCGCGTCGTCCACGGCAAACGCACGGGCAAGCCGTCGGCGCTGCTGAGGTCGGCGAGCGCCGCCTCCCAGTCCTCGCGCGCCAGCACCGTGATGCGCCGGCGCGGGAACTTGGCACCCTTGTGATCGCCCGCGAGCCCTCCATCGACGGAGATCACGCCCTCCGCGATCTCCTCCATGGGAGCGCGCACGGCGCCACGGCGCGCGATGGCGATGAGGCGCCCGGTCATGTCTTTCCCGAGCGGGCTTTTCGGGTGAGGCCAGCCGCCGCGTTGAGGGCCACGGCCGCGCGGACAAGCGCCTTCAGCGCGCGACCGTCGATTGCGTCGCCCTCGCGGATGTCGATGGCTCGCCGCACGTTGCCGTCGAGGCTCGCATTGAAAAGGCCCGCCGGATCCGCGAGCGACGCGCCCTTGGCGAAGGTGAGCTTTACCACCGCCTTGTACGTCTCGCCGGTGCAGAGGATGCCATCATGCTCCCACACCGGGACGCCGCGCCACTTCCACGTCTCGACCACGGCGGGATCGGCCTCATGGATGAGCTTTCGCACGCGCGCGAGCGTCGCGCCTCGCCAGTCCCCGAGCTCCGCGATCCGCGCATCGATGAGCGCGGCGGGCGACGCTTCGCCCTTAGCGGCGCTCTTTCCCCTGCCCGGTGCGGCACGCGTCACGGCCTTCTCCCTCACATGCGCTCGCCGGGCAGCGCGGCGGCCTGCTTCACCCAGGCGGTCAGTTGCGCCTCGTCGACCGCATCGTCCTCATGGATGTCGAGGTACCTCACCTCCTTCTGCTTGGACGTGCCGGGTGGCACCGGCTTCAGCGAGGTGCCGCGGAAGAACGCCACTTTGATGTACTTCGCGAAGCAGTGAAAGCTGAGGAACCAGGTGCCGTCCCCGGTGCCGTAGAACGGCGAGTTCCATTTGACGGCCTTCTGCACGCCGGGTGCAGCGCGCGTGATGAGCGCGTCGAGGCGGCGCCCGACGTCGCGTTTCCAGCCCGGCATCGCCGCGATGTACGCCTGGACGGGTGCCTCGCCGGTGCCCTTGGCGATCTGCGGGTTGCCGCCGGAGAGAAGCACCGGCTTTTCGCTCTTGCCGGCCCGCGACTTCGACGCAGCTTTGGTGCCGCCCTTTGCGGCATCTTTCTTTGCCGGCGTCTTGGATGCCTTGCCTGCCATCACAATCCCTTTGCTCTAGCTGAAGCTCGTGAGCGGCACGCCGATCAACGCGCCGTGCCCCCACAGCATCATGAGCGCGTAGAGCGCGAGGCCGCCCGCGATCACGATCGCATCGTTGAGCGGCCCCGGCGGAGCGGCCGGCGGCAGCGCGCCCGCCCGGCCCTTCACCGAGATGCGGTCGTAGACCGCGAAGGCGAGAAACGCGCCGAACAGCACCAGCGATCCGAGGTCGCCGTTCACAATGAGGTGCGCCAGCGCCCACGTCTTGATGGCCGCCAGCATCGGGTGCTTCAGCGCCGTGCGGATGCGCGACGGCACGAACGCCGCCACGAGGGAGATCATCGCCGGGATCATCAGCAGGAACGCGATATGACGCGTCCATGACGGCGGGTCCCAGAGCACGGGGTTCTTGCCCGGCATCATCTGGAGCTTGTGGTAGCCCATCACGATCAGCACGAAACCCGCGAGCGAAAGCACGGAGAAGCCGATCTTGTAGGCGGGCTCCCCGAAGCGCTCGACCAGCCCATTGCGGAGCGCGGGCGACGTCGGCACGAGGTGGATGGCGAAGAAGAGGAGGAGGCCGAGAATAAGGGGCAGCATGCGATATGTCCTCGTCACGTCGGGAAGCCAAGTCGGCAACGCTCTTTGTGCGGTGCACTGAGATTGACCCGCACGGCTGCTTATTATCATAATCGCGCTTGGCGGAACGCGCGAGGAGTGGAGTTCCAGGTGACGGCGTCCGGTGGCTGGAGAGAGCGGACTTTCGGGCAAGCGGCAAAGCTGAGGCCTGCGGCGCGGCCCGTCCGCTCGCTCGGCGCGGCCCTGCGCGAGGCCGGCCTCGGCGACGCCGCCCCCGAGCCGCGCGCCGAGGATCGCACCCGCACGTCGATTGCCGCGCAACTTGCCTCAGCCCTCTCTGCCACCCGCACGCCCCGGCTCGGGGTCTTCGACGGAGATGGAGACGAGGAGCAGCAGCACGAGGCGGCGGAGGCTCGACCCGTGCGGCCCGCCGCAACGGCACACACCTCGAGCGTCGTCTCGCCGCCGCCGTGGCTCAGGGCCGCGCGCCGCGGCCGCTGGCAGGCGCGCGTGGCGAACACCTTCGGCTGGGTCATGGCGCTTGCGGTTGCCGGTACGATCATCGGCCTCGCGAGCCACGTCCTCGGCGTGGCCCCGATCGGCGTAGAGACCTCCATGCAGGCGCGCCAGTAACGGCCCCTCTCGCGAATCCCGTTGCCGCGCGAATCAGGTAAGCCTCGCCTCATGCGAGACCATGGTCGCTTCGGACCCTCGTCGCTCCGATCGCCGCGCCACCTACCAGGCGCGGCGTGAATCGGTAGCGCAGTAAAAGTCCGAAGCGTGGAAAATCGGTCTCATCAAAGGTCTAGAGCGCGTTCGCGATTCAAGTGAAAACAAACGCGCTCCAAACGAGCATGACGCAGCGCCATGATTCCTGCCGCCGACGTGCAAAGACCCCTGCGCCGTGGCGCGAGCCTCATGCCCGCGCCGCTCGAGCCCGCCGCGTTCGATCGCGCGCGCCTCGCCGTCGTCCCGCCCGACACGCATGCGGCCGACCAGCTCGCCCACACCATGCGCCTCGTCAAGGCCGCCCGCTTCAACGCCGCGACCCGCCTCGAGCGCAAGCAGGCCGTCTCCC
>JBFXEP010000062.1:0-11014 GCA_050179995.1 Hyphomicrobium sp. | reverse complement strand
TGTGCGCCTGCGTGCGCCCGGCCGAATGCAGGTAGGTGAGCAGCCCCAGGTCCGGCTTCATCTTGCTGTCGTCGGAGAGCGACGCCGTGTAGCGCCCGGCCTCGATCATGTGGAAGCGATGCGACGCAAGCCCGCTCATGGGCCCGCGCCGGATGCCGCCGAGCGTCCCGCGCATACAGTCGCGCACGGCGAGGATCAGCTCCACGTCGCGCAGCAACGGCGCATTGAAGGTGATCCGGTTCACGGCGCCTGCGATCTCGCGCGCGCCCTTCGGCAGCTCGCGCCGCTCGAGCGGGTTGATCTGCACGATCAGCGTGTCGCGTACCGGACTTTCCGAAGCGATCGTGATGAGATCGGGATTCTTGGAGAACCCGCCGTCCCAGTAGCCGACGCCGTCGATCTCGACTGTCCGGTGCAGCGTCGGCAGGCACGCCGACGCCAGCACCGCCTCGACCGAGGCCTCCGCCCGGCGGAAGAGGCGCGCATGCCCCGTCGCCACCTCCGTCGCCGCGATCACGAGCTCCACCGGCGATTTCTTACGAATGGCCTCGAAATCGATGGTCGCGCTCAACAGCTCGCGCAACGGATCGAAGCCGAGCGGATTGAAGTCGTAGGGCGAGAGCATGCTCGCCATATGCGCAATCGTCGGCGAGGTGCTGAGCCCGGCCAGGAACGGATTGAGCCGCACGAGATCGGGCACGCCCGCCTTGTGCACACGCTCCCACACCTCGCGCAGCTTGGCGCGCGCGCCCTCGCGCCCACCCGCGACCAGGCCCGACGCGAGCGCAACGGCGTTCACCGCGCCCGCACTCGCGCCGGAGACCCAGCCGAAGGAAAGTCCATCCTCCTCGAGCAGGCGATCGAGCACGCCCCAGGTGAAGGCGCCATGCGCGCCGCCACCCTGAAGTGCGAGGTTGAGCTTGAGGTGACGTCTGAAACGGGGCAATCCCTGTCGCTCCGGCGTCATTTGCGAAGGCCAGGAGATTAGCACGAAGCGCACCGTCACCCGCCGCCTCAATCGGCCGCACGCATAAATGTTGAGAACGCTCTGTCCACCAAGGAAATGTCATGATTCTGGAGGTCGTTGAGACCGTGAGCGTCGCCAGCGGACGCGACAACGAGGATCGCCAGGGCGCGGCGCACGAGCTGGCATGGGTGATCGACGGCGCGACCGACGTTCTTCCCGAGCCGCTGACGCGCGCACCCTCCGACGCTGCCTGGCTGGCGCGGCACATGAGCGAGGTGCTCCATCAGCTCGCCGCCGATCCGCCGCACGCGCTCGCCGATCTGCCGCAGATCGTTGCTGAACGCCTCGCGCCACGCTTCGCGGCGGACGCGCATCGTCCCCCCACGGGGCCTGGCGAGCATCCGTCCGCCGCCGCCATCGTCGTCCGCATGACAGGAAACGGCGCGCTCGAGTACGTCACCCTCGGCGATTGCGTGATGTTGGTCGAGACCGCGGGCGCGCTGACGCGCATCGGCATCGACGAGGAGACGGCCGGCGACCGCTGGGTCGCGGACGCGCTCCGCAGCTCCACTGGGACAGGCGAGCCGTTGACCCGGCACGACCTTCTGCCGCGCCTCAGGGCCCAGCGCACGATGATGAACGCCCCGGGCGGCTACGCGATCTTCTCGATCACCGCGCCTCCGCGCACGATGATCCGCCGCGGTGAGCTGCCGCTCGCCGAGGGCTCTCGCATTCTCCTCGCCACCGACGGCCTGACGCGGCTCATCGACGTCTTCCGCCGCTACGACACCGAAGCGTTCTGGAACGCAGCCTGGTCGCGCGGCCTCGCCGATCTCGCGAGCGAGCTGCGCGCCCTGGAGACGGCCGACGCGGCTTGCACGCGCTATCCCCGCGCCAAGATCTCCGACGACGCGACGGGCATGCTCATCCGCGTCACGGGCTCGGCATGACGAGATCGTCGCGCGCGATCCTTGCCACGTGCCCCTCCCCGTCGAGACCGCGCACCTCGCAGTTGATGAAGACCTCGCCGTCCGCACGCCGGATGCGCAGCAGGTGATAGCGCGCCGGCGGCTCGGCCTTGTACCCGAAAGCGGCGGAGGCCGACGCCACGCCGAGCACGGGGATGCCGCCGCCGTCGCCGCGCTTCAACCAGGCGAGCGACTGCTTGTGATTGTGCCCGTGCAGCACGAGCTCGGCACCATGGCGAGCGAGCACGTCGGCCAGCGCCGCCGCATCCTCGAGCGCGCGCCGGGCCGTCGCCTGGCCTGGAAGCGGTGGATGATGGATGAGGACGACGCGGATGTAGCCGGCTTCCCCGAGCCGCTCGAGCGAGCGCGCGAGCGCAGCGAGCTGCATCGGTCCAACCCGGCCTCCCGCCACGCCCGGCGGCGTCGGGATCGACGAGTTGAGCCCGATCAGCGCCACCTGCCCGACCGTGCGCTCGTAGGGGAAATGCACGGGCGAGGTCTCCGTCCAGCTCTCGCTGCCGCGCATGTAGGGGGCCCATGTCTCGAGGCAGGACGGCCCGCCGAGCTGCCCGGTGTAGATGTCGTGGTTGCCCGGCACGACCGACACGCGGTGCGGCTCGCCGAGCGACTTGAGCCAGCCGAGCCCCGTCACGAACTCGCCGGGCAGCCCGAGATTGGCAAGGTCGCCCGTCACCGCGATATGGTCGGGCGCATGCGCGAGCGCGTCCGCCGCCAGGCGCTCCGCCACGCTCGGCACGTGCACGAAGCGGCGATGCCGCTGCCAGTTGAGGAAGCCGAACGCCCGCTTGATGTTGAGGTTCCCGAGACGGAACCCGGCGATCGGACCGAGATGGGCGTCCGAAAGATGGACAAGTGTGAAAGTCTCGGTCATATGCCCTCGATAAGGCCTGCGGGAGAGGGCCCTGTGGGAGCCCAGCGGGGAGCCAAGTGTCGGCGGACAGGATGATCGCCAGGGTACTGCAGCACTATTGGCGTTACTCTCGCGGCTTGACGCTGGGCGCGCAAGGCGTCGTGCTCGATGCCGACAATCGCGTGCTCCTGATCCGCCACACCTACCGTCCCGGCTGGCATTTCCCGGGCGGTGGCGTCGAGAAGGGCGAAACGGTCGAGGATGCGCTCCGCCGCGAGCTTCGCGAGGAGGCCGGCGTCGAGCTCGAGAGCCCGCCGCAGCTCTTCGCCATTTACGCCAACCATCGCCTGTTCCCGAACGACCACATCGCGTTGTTCGTCGTGCGCACCTGGCGCCAGCCGCATGTGCCGGACGCCAACGCCGAGATCGCCGAGCAGGTCATGGCGCCCTGGGACGCCCTGCCCGAGGGCGCCGCCCCGCCCGTCCGCGAGCGCATGCTCGAGATCAGGGGGCTGCGCGCCCCGGCCGCTCACTGGTCGCGGCCATGACCCTGAACGAGCGTGTCTGGGCCTGGAACCGGTATGAGGACATGCGACCCGGGGCGGCGTTTCGGCCCCTGGACCCTCCCCGGCACCCATGCTAAAGCCCCGCCCATGAGCACACGACTCGACATCCTGATCGCCTGTTCCCCGCGACGAGCGCCGGCAATCCGCCGCGCGTGACGTTCCCGCCGATCGAACACTTCAGGACAAGACCTCGATGCTCTCGCCAATCGTCAACCGGCCCGTCGCGCCGGACGATGTCCCGCTCATCTCCGCCCTCCACGACCGCGTTTTCGGCCCCGGCCGCTTCGCGCGCACGGCCTATCGCGTGCGCGAGCAGATGGGGCCGGGCAGCGAGCTGTCGCGCTTCTGCCGCCTGGTCGCCGCGCCCGATCACTTGATCGCGGCGCTGCGCATGTCGGAGATCGCCATCGGCGGCGAGGCGGGAGCAGCCCTCCTCGGCCCGCTCGTCGTCGCCCCCGAGCACGCGGATCAAGGCTACGGCCGCGCGCTGGTCAAGGACGCCATCGAGGCCGCCCGCGCCGCAGGCGTGAGGCTCGTCGTGCTGGTCGGCGACGAGCCCTACTACGGCCGCTTCGGCTTCAAGCCCGTGCCGCCCGGGACGATCACCTTCCCCGGCCCCGTCAACCCCGCCCGCATCCTCGCCGCCGAACTGGCACCCGGCGCGCTCGCGGAGTACGCCGGCGTGATCTCCGCCAAGCGCGGTTAGCCGTTGCACATCCCCACGCGGCTAAGGGCCTGTCCACCTAGCCATACCCTGGGCGAAAGCGCAGGTGTTCCGTGCCCGGTAGATACTGCATGACGATCCCTCCGCATCTGGACTAATGTGGCGCATATTTTGTTTGCGTTGCGGACTATTTATATGACCGGATCAGCCACGCCTTCCCCCCCTCACCTGGACTATTTCATCTCGCGGTCCACCAGGGACATCGCCATCGCTCAGTGGATCGGCCAGCTGATCAGCGCACAGGGCAGGAGCTACGTCGAGCAGACCGAGCACTTCGGATCTGAGGATTTCATGGTCGCCATGCACAAGGCGATGCTCTCGGGCGCCAAGACCGTCGCACTTTACAGCCAATCCTACCTCGACAGCCCGTGGTGCGTGCGCGAGGCCACCGAGACTCTGAAGTCCGACCCCGGCAACGAGAAAAAACAGCTCATTCCCTTACGCATTGAATCGTGCGCTCCGGCCGGCTTGCTCAACGTCACGTACACCGACCTCCTTGCCGAGCGTAGGCAGGCCGACGCCAGCGCCCTCGCAAGAAAGATTTGCCGCGCGCTCGGCCTCGAGCCGCCCGATCCCGATCGGTTGCCGCCGTTGCAGGATGGCCTGCTCACCACGCCGCCGCGCATCATACATGACCTCATTCGGCCCACCCGCTCGAACCTTGCCCCGCGCCCTGAGCTGATGCACGGCATCGCGGGCGCCATGTCGCGCGCAGGCGTCAACTCTCGCCACATGGTAGCGGCGGTAGCCGGCATGGGCGGCGCAGGCAAATCCGTGCTCGCGCGCAACTTCGCTAACGAGCATCAGGACGCCTATCATGCCGTGTGGTGGATCGATGCCGAGCGCCGGGGCGCGACGCTGACCAATATGCTGTCCGACATCGCAGCACTCGGCGCCGAGCTGTCGGCGGACATCAAATCTGAAGCCTTGAGCAACGTCGAGCAAGCCGCGCGCAAGACCCTGCGGCTCATCGAAGGAGCCGGCTATGCGCGCCCGTTTCTCCTGATCTACGACAACGTCGACCGACCGCAGGATATCGAGCTGTGGACACCGCGCTCCGGCGCCCACATCCTCGTCACGACACGCTACGGCGACTGGGACGACATGGTGGCCAAAGTCGATGTCGGCGTTCTGCCGCCCGACATTGCCATCGACTTTCTCCTGTCGCGGGGCAAAAAAAAGCACGACGACATACACGAGCGCCAGGCCGCCGAGCAGCTCGCCGAAGCACTCGGCTACCTGCCTCTGGCACTCGACCATGCCGCCTCGTACTGCGCCGGCGGGCGCGGGGTGTCGTTCGCGGAATATCTCGGGCTCTATGAGGAGAAGCTCCGCCACGAGCCGGAAGGAGCGTCGGGCGCCTATGGCAAGAGCGTGAGAACGACCTTCGAACTGGCTTTGGATCGCGCCATTGCCGGCGACGCGACACTCGGCATCAAGGGTTGCCCTGAGGCAAGCATCGTCATGGGCGTCGCAGCCCTGTTGGCGCCGGTGCCCCTGCCGTTCTCGTTGTTCTCTCATCATTTGCTGAGATCGGCCAATCTTGACGCTGCCTTCCGCAGCCTCGGCGACGTCTCGCTGATTCAGATCGCGCACGACACCGGCTCGTTCTCCGTGCACCGCGTCGTGCAGGCCATTATGCGGGATCGCTTGGCCGAAGCCGGTGAAACCGAGCACGCTGTTCGCTTGGCGAATGAACTTCTAACCACGGCAATGCCCCATCAATCGGAAGACTTCGCGCATTGGGATACGTGCAAGGCACTCGCGCCGCATGCCCTGGCCGTTCTGGCACAATCTCTCGACCTTGACGTAGCGGCATCGCGGGCGGGCGTTTTAGCTTACAATCTGGCGAAATACCTGAACCAGGTCGCCCGGTATTCCGAAGCCGAGCCGCTTCTGAAACGCTCTCTGGAGCTCGACGAGAAAGCGCTTGGCGCGGAGCATCCCGACACGTCGGCGACGCTGCACGTCTTGGCGGGCCTGTATGAGACGCAGGGGCGGTATGAGGAAGCCGAACCGCTCCTGAATCGCTCCCTGGCGATCTACGAGAAGGCCCATGGCGTAAATCATTCCTCCACGGCGACGACGCTATACGACCTTGGTCACCTCTACCATGCACGGGGTCGGTATGCGAAAGCCGAGCCCCTTCTGAAGCGCGCTCTGGCCATCTACGAGGCAACCCTTGGCACAGAGCATCCCTACACGTCGACGACGCTGCACGCGCTAGGCCGTCTCTGTCAGACCCAGGGGCGCTATTCGGAGGCCGACTCGCTTCTTAAAATGTCGCTGGCTATCTACGAAAAAGGTGTTGGAGCGGAACATCCGTTCACCGCGGCGACGCTCCAAGAGGTTGCAGCCCTCTATCAGGCTCAAGGACTCTATGCAGAGGCTGAGCCGCTGTTGGATCGCGCTCTGGCGATCAAAGAAAAAAAAGTTGGCGCCGAGCATCCCAGCACGGCGGTGACACTGTGTGAACAAGGCCGGCTATACCAGGCACAGGGTCGGCATGCTGAAGCCGAGCCGCTCCTGAAGCGCGCTCTGGCGATCTACGAGAAAGCCTTTGGCGAGAACCACTTATACGCAGGCAGTCCGCTACGCTCGCTGGCTGAGACGGCACACGGCATGGCCAAGCCGACGGAAGCCCGGGCGCAACTGGATCGAGCTTGGTCGATCCTCGCGCCCCATTGGGCCGCCGAGCATGTGAGGTGGGCGCAGGTGCTGAACACAGCCGCCCTCATTGAGATCACCGAGGGCAAGGCCGCGGAGGCCGAGGCGACCGCGCGTGCTGCCTTGCAGCGGCGGTTGGCCGTGTTTTCTTGCGATCACCCTGAGATTGCCCAAAGCAAATGGACCCTGGCTCGCGCATTGCTCGCTCTCGGGCGGCCCACAGAGGCGTTGCCACTGCTGCACGACTCCATCGCCATGCTGGAAGCCAAGGTCACGGCTGAGCAAGTGTGGCTAAAAGGAGCGCGAGCGACCTTGACGGAAGCTGAGCGCCAGGTCGCTGCCTTGCAGCCTCCCCCGGGCGAGCGCGACAAGCCCCGGGCTCAGAGCAGCAGCTGGTGGAGGCGCTTTGTGGCCAAAGACCGCACGACGTAAAGCATGGCGCAGCGTCGCTCGCCGCGCCCTGCCCCCCTAATCCGCGAACGGGTCGCGCATCAGGATCGTGTCGTCGCGCTCGGGGCTGGTCGAAAGCAGCGTCACCGGACACGCGATCAGCTCCTCGATGTACTTGACGTACTTCACCGCCTGCGCCGGGAGGTCCGCCCAGCGCCTGGCGCCGCGCGTCGATTCCGACCAGCCCTCGAACGTCTCGAACACCGGCTCGACGCGCGCCTGCGCGTCCGCGCCCGCCGGCAGCCGCGTGATCGTCTCGCCGTCGAGCCGGTAGCCGACGCACACGCGGACCTCGTCGAAGCCGTCGAGCACGTCGAGCTTCGTCAGCGCGATGCCGTCGATGCCGGACACCTTCACCACCTGCCGCACGAGCACGGCGTCGAACCAGCCGCAGCGCCGCTTGCGCCCCGTCACCGTGCCGAACTCGTGCCCGCGCTCGCCGATCTTCTCGCCGATGGCGTCCTTGAGCTCGGTCGGGAACGGTCCTGACCCCACCCGCGTCGTGTACGCCTTGGCGATGCCGAGGATGAAGCCGAGCGCCCCCGGCCCGATGCCGGAGCCCGCCGCCGCCTGCGCCGCCACCGTGTTGGAGGATGTGACGAACGGATAGGTGCCGTGATCGATGTCGAGCAGCGCCCCCTGCGCGCCTTCGAACAGGATGCGGCTTCCGGCCCGGCGCTCCTCGTCGAGCAGCTCCCAGGTGACGTCCATGTACGGCAGCACCTTGGGCGCCACGGCCGCAAGCTCGCGCATGAGCTCGTCCTGGCCGACCTCCGGCTTGCCGAGCCCGCGCCGGATGGCGTTGTGGTGCGTGAGCAGGCGGTCGACCTTGGGTCCGAGCGTGTCGAGGTTGTCGAGGTCCTGCACGCGGATCGCGCGCCGCCCCACCTTGTCCTCGTACGCCGGGCCGATGCCGCGCCCCGTCGTGCCGATCTTGCCGTCGCCCGCCGCCTCCTCGCGCATGATGTCGAGCTCGCGGTGAATGGGCAGGATGAGGGTCGCGTTCTCGGCGATGCGCAGGTTGTCGCGACTGATGGTGACGCCCTGCCCGCGCAGCTTCTCGATTTCCGCGCAGAGCGCCCACGGGTCGACGACAACGCCGTTGCCGATCACGCCGAGCTTGCCCGGCCGCACGACGCCCGACGGCAGGAGCGAGAGCTTGTAGGTCGTATTGCCGATGACCAGCGTGTGGCCGGCATTGTGACCGCCCTGGAAGCGCACCACGATGTCGGCCCGCTCCGAGAGCCAGTCGACGATCTTGCCCTTCCCCTCGTCTCCCCACTGTGCGCCGACGACAACGACGTTAGCCATGAGTTCCACCAAAGTGTCATGAAATGGCCCCGGCTGATCGAGCCGGGGCCGGAACCAGAACCTACGTTTAAAGGGCCGGAGCGAAAGTGGAAGCGGTTTTCAGCCCGGATCAGCCCTTTTCAGGCTTCCTGCCGGCCGCAACCCGCTGCCTGCTGCCTACTGCCCGCTGCCCGCTGCCTGCTGCCTGCTGCCTACTGCCTATAGATGACCGCCTTCGCCGACGGCCAGGACACCCGGTAGCCGAAGTCGATGGTCTGCTCCTGATCGGGATCGAGCTTGCCCTCCCAGGCGACGACGCCGCGTACGTCCTCGACGTTCTGCTGCGTCGGCGCCTTGCCCGTCATCTCGACCTTGATCTCCTGGTTGGCCGACACCGGAATCTGGTCGAACACCGCGAGCGCGATCGGCCGCTCGTGCATGCTCTTGACCGAGAGCAGGAAGTGGCGGCTGTCGGTGCGCGAGGTGGAGATGAGGCCGGTTTCCCCGCGCGTCTCCTCCACCACCGCGTAGCGCACGCGCACCAGATCGTCGACGCCGAACCCGAGCTCGTGGTCCTCGCCGGGCGAGAGCATCGGCAGCCGCCCGGTGCCGACGAACGTCCCGTCGCGGAACAGCGAGACGGCGCCCGGCAGCAGCGGCGATCCCTTGGGCAGCACGAACTTCGCATAGAGGTAGGCCTTGGGATCGACCTTCGGCACGGCGCGCACCGTGAGCTCCGGCTCGACCGTCTCGCTGCCGAGCTGCACGCGCTTGGCTTCACCCGTCTCCGGAATGGTGAGGCGCCCCGGCACCGCGTAGAGCGCATGGAACGGCGCCTGCAGCACCTCGGCGGGCCGCTCGACGAGGGCGGCCTTCTTCTCCTCCGCGTCGTACCGCGCCCGATCCTCATCCACGGCCTGGGCCGCGGCAGCGAGGCCATCCTCGACGCCACCGGACCGCCCGATGCTGGTCGGCGCCGGCGCGGGCGCCATGCTCATCTCCGGCCGCGGCATCGGGGGCGGCTCGAAATCGACGATCAAGGGCCTCAGCTCCGGCGCCGAGGCCCCGGCCGCCGGCCGCGTCGTCGACAGCGTAAGGGTGACGTCGGTCCACGCCTCGCCCGTCTTCTGGCTGATCGACGCCCGGCGGCTGAGATCGATCTTGGGCGCAACCGTCTTGTCGCCCGTCGCGAGCCGCACGTCGTAGAGCGGCGTCCACGAGGCATGCTGCACCTGGTAGCGCACGGTGATGTCCGCCTCGAGCGCCGATTGCGCCACGACGAACACCTTGGCCTCCGTGCGCTCGAGCTTCTCGGGCGCGATCTCCGAGAGCTTCTTCTCGAGATCCTCGATCTTCTTGTCCGTCTCGCGAATTCTGAGCTGCGCGTCCTGGATGGTGCGCTGCGCTTCCGCCGAGCCCGCCGCGATGAGCGCCAGGATCGCCGTCCAGTCCTCGCCGCGCTCGACGCCGCCCTGCGGCGCCGGCCGCGTGGGCAGCTGCGTCAGATTGGCGATCAGGGTCTTCTGCGTCTCGCCTGCCTGCACCTGCGCGTCGAGGCGCGCGCGCTCGTCGCGCAGCCCCTCGATCTCGACTTCGATCTGATGGCGCTCCGTGGCAGCGGATTCGCGATCCGCCTGCGGCACGAACAGGCGCCGCGTATCGACCGACCCGATCTCGAGCTTGCCCGAGGCCGTGCCCTCGACGCGGATCGAGCCCTCGACCGCGGAGGCGGGAAGGTCGTGGAACACGATCGTGTGCTCGCCCTTCTCGAGCTGCACCTTGGCGACACGCACCACCTCGGCGCCCATCGGGAACACGGTCACCGCATCGATGCGCGAGGAGGTTTCGACCTCGGCGGCCGAGGCCGCGCCGGCCGTTAGGAGGAGAGCAGCAACGACGAGCACCTGCTTCACGGGAGAGCAACCTTTCGCTCTGGGATTGAGACGGGCGATCTTAGCAGAGGTGGCAGAGAAAGGCGCAACAGAGCACGACGCCGGATCGCGCGCATGTCCCGCGCGAGGCGGTTTTCAGACCGAATTGTGACGGTTGCTCCGTGTGCAAAAGAGCGCGCGGCGTGGCCTTAACCATTCGGCGGGCTCTCGAAAACGGCACGGGGCCGGCAACCGCCAGCCCCGTCCACTACGTGCAAAACCTACGAAGACGCAGCCCGGACGAGACACCCCCGCGGGCCGCGCCTTCAATTCTGCTGTCTATTTGATCGGCACGACGTAGTTGTGCGGCGAGTCGAGGCGATAGCGTGCGCTCAAGAGCAGGTCGTGCGAGGTGATGTCGCGGATCTCGAGGCCGGAAACCGTGGTCGGGTCGAGATAGGTTCTGACGCGTCCCGATTCGGCATCGCCAAGGTCCGTATAGCGGTAGGCGAGATCGACCGTGAACTGGTCGGTCACGTCGTAGCTCAAGCCCGCATAGAGCGCCCAGGCGAAGTTCGTCGTGATGTTGTCGTTGACGGAGAAGGCGAAGCCGGCCTGCGGCGTGTTGACGTCCGTGTAG